>WJIW01000532.1 GCA_014730065.1 Armatimonadia bacterium
CCGATTCCGTTCGCTTACGCTCGGACAGATCGCGGCAGAAGCAGACGAAGACGCCGCCCCCCTCGTCGACGTAGGTCGAGGAGATCTCCACCGGGAGGATCGTCCCGTCCTTCCGGCGGTGGCGGGCCTCGAACAACTCGGTGCCTTGGCCGATGATGCGCTCGATGCGGGCCGCTGTCTCCTCGACTGGCTCGTCTGCATCCAGGTCGCCGATGCTCATCCCGATGATCTCATCACGGGTATAGCCGGACATGCGGCAGTAGGCCTCATTGACCTCCACCACGCGCCCCGTGTTGTCGATGACCCAGAAGCCGTCCGCCGTCGTCTGTAGGATGGCGCCCAGGTAGCGCTCAGGACTGGGTAGCACCTCGGCCGCTCCTCCGCCGCCCCAAATTCTTGCAGCGTGCCGCTGGTCCGTTGGCTCGGCGCCCCGGGAAGGCCACTGGCCGCCCCTAGGTCCGCGTGGGTGCCTGCAAATGACACCGAGAGCTGCTTCGTGGGCCCCGTTTCCGAATCCTACCTCGGCCGGGGTCGGCAGCCCTCGCCCGCTCGGGAGGGCGCGCCGCTACTGCACCTGGGGCATCGGGACCACTTCGCCCGCGAGCTGGGCTCTCTGATCGTCGCGGTCGTACGTGCCGTAGAAGACTCCGTTGCAGTCGATCCAAAGGGCGAGGCGCCGCAGCTCCGCGTCGCTCAGCTCGGCGCCGCCGTGCCCCCCCTCCAGCAGCTCCAGCAGGCGGCTGCCGAGAGAGCCGTAGCGCCCGCCGGGCTCCGTGCGATGCACGGGGTTCCATGCGCCATAGCGCGGCACCAGCGAGTCGGCGGCGTTCTCCGGATTCGTCCCCTCCCGAAGGAACACGGGGCCTTCCATCATAGACACATAGGACCGACTCCACGGGCCCTCGGCCGTGCCGGTGAGGGGCAGCCCTCCGGCGGGCTCGTCATCGCCGTGGCAGTCGATGCAGTGCCGATCCAGGATGGGCTGAACCAGTCGGGGATAGGAGAAGGGCCGCGTGCCGTCGGGCCCGGGCGTGATCGCCGACGGCTCCCTTCGGAGCGCGCGGGGTAGGGGGCCCGCGGGCGTGGCGTCCCTCGGCTCATGGCACCCGATACACATGGCCGTCTCCCCCGGCTGGAGGTAGGTAGCGCTGCGCATGGTCTGGACGGCTCGTCCCTCGGCATCCAGGGCCTGGAAGAGAACCGGCACTCCGGCGGGCGCGCTGAAGTGGGCGGAGCCATCCTCGGCCACGGGCACCGTCCCGAGAACGGCCCTTGCCGGCTCCTGTCCCGCCAGGCCGATGGGGGGATCATCGGCAACGGGCGTCGTCTTGGGGAGCACCTGGACGACGCGCAAGGCCCTGACCGAGCCTCGCGCCACGCCATCCAGACCCCGGTACACGTCCTCCATGGCGAAGGTCCCCGCGTCGCCGGCATCGGCTGGCAGGATCGTCGGCCGCACAGGCGGGGCGGGGCGAGGCTGCAGGGGGATGGGGTTTGCGCAGCCGATGCCGGGCTCGCGGTAGAGGAGCTCCCGGTTGCCCTGTCGGTCCAGCAGGTACAGGCCCAAGGCTGCGGGCTCGTTCGGCGCAGGCTCCATAATGAGCGGCGAGGGGCTGTAGGCGCAGAGGTACAGATCCTCGGAGAGGGGCCACGGCGAAGCGTAGTACTGGCTCGGTATCGCCTCCGACTCGGGGAAGGGCACGTCGGGGGTTAGGCGCTCCATGGGGCCGGGGCCGTCATAGCCCGCCTTGGGGTCTATCAGGATCAGCGAGCCGCCGGTGATGGAATGGTGCGCCGATGCGGTGCAGAGGAGCTTGGTGGATCCGGGTACCGGCTGAGCCTCGAAGCTGCAGTGAGGGTTCTGGGTGTGGTTGCCCCACAGGGCGACGGGCGTGGTCCCGTCGGGATTGGTTCGCCACAGGTTCTGGTGCAGTACGGCGTGCCGATCCACGTAATCCCATCGGGCGTAGGAGACGGACCCATCGGGCAGCAGGCTCGGGAACCACTCATTAGTCTCATGGTAGGACAGGGTCCGCACTTCGCCCTTCGGCCGGTGCAGTCGATGGAGGGTGTAGACATGCCAGTCCTCGCCGAACTGAGCGCCGAAGCACCGGGCGTGCCCGCGCCGCCGTGTGGACACGAACACCACATCGCCTTGAGGCAGGTACGCGGGCATCAGGTCCTCGTAGGGTCCGTCCGTGAGCTGCTGGGCTGCGCCCGTGGCCACGTCCAGCTCGAACAAGCGGTAGTACGGGTCCGATGGATCACAGCTCGAGTACGAGAACACCACACGCCCGGCGTCCCACGACAGGCTGGGCGCCAGGACGCTACCCCGCCATTCCGCGGGATCCAGCAGGGGGCGCTGAGTCAGCGACCAACCGGGCTCCTCGAGCACGAAGAGGCCGCCACCGGGGCGCGCGCGCCAGCCGAAGTACTGCATGACCAGATGGCTGTAAGAGGGGGGCACGCGCTTCACGAACAGCAGCTCGCTCCCCGCGAGTAGGGGATGGGACAGCATGGCCGCCCGCCGAAGCCACCTCGCATTGAGGTACCGGGAGCGAGGATCGGCATTCCCGGTGATCTCATCCATGGACCCCAGCTCGGCACGCAGAGGATCGGCCGCCGGCCCGCGGCCACGCAGCAGCCTCCGGGCCGCATCCAGAGCATCGCTTGCGAGGGCTTCATAGCCGCGCTCCGCGATGGCGCCCGCGTCCGACTCCTCCCAATCCGCCTCGACCATATGAGCCAGGCGAGCGGGCACGTCGGACCGCCATTGGGGGGTCGAGTCTTCCCACGTTGACGATAGCTCCGACAGCACGTAGCCGTCCGCACTGGCTACGGCGTACCTGTGGGATAGGCCTTCCGCGGAGGCGGGGTCGTGGTAGCTGGGGCGATCCGTGGAGGCCAGCAGCCGGCCGTCGCGGAGTACCACGAACGCCGCCTTCGTCTCCTCGGCCCCACCCGACCAGGTGAGGGTGGCGCCACCGGGGCCTCGGCGAGCAGCGAGGCGGGTAGCGGGGGCGGGGGCTCGCCCTGTGGATGAGAGCCCGCTGAGACCCAGCGGATCGTGGGCCAGCCTGAAGGGCAGCTCGCCGCTAACCCCAACCCGATCTCGGGCATCCCGCCACTCGCCTTGCGTAATGACCAGAACGACGTCCGGGAAGGGGACGCTCTCGCCGGGCGCCAGGGTCAGTGACCCGCCCGGGGGCTGGCACCGCAGCTCGAGGAGGCCGGTGCCGTCGGCGGCGTGGGCGGCCCTGAGCGACCACAGCCCTCGACTCACCGGCGCCATCAGCAGGCTCGCATCCGGACGCTCGCCGGTGTAGATGAAGCAGGGCAGCCGGCCTTCGCCATGGGTGGTGTCGACGCGCGACCGGATCTCTGCGGCTTCGCTGGTGACGACGGGGAAGCCCCGCCACTGGAACTGACCGTCGGGCGCGCGCACCGTGGGCACGCTGGTGCCCTCCGAGAGGTCGCGCTCAAGCTCGTACGTCCAGGGCGAGCCCTCATCCCCGAAGCCATCGGATGCCTGGTACTCGGGACCGTCGATGTACTCGATCAGCGGATCCCAGTACGTGGTGTCATAGCCGATCCCGCCCCGGCGGTGCAGCACGAACCGCACCCGGTCACCCTCGGCCAGCTCCAGGGTCAGGTCATGCTCGACGCCCACGTCATCCTTGGCTTCCACCTCGGCCACGAAGGCTTCCGCTGCGTTGTGCCGGACAAGGGCGACGACCCCGTCGCCGCCGTTCGTATCGGCCTTGCGGACCCGGCCGCGGACCCTGGCCTGGCCGGCCCGGGGAGCGACGAAGGTCCGGCAGCTCGAAACTTCCGCGCCCGTGTGCTGCCAGTCCCTGCCGACGCGAGTCCAGTCGGGGCCGCTCCAGTAGGCCGAGCCGTACCACTCGTCGTCCACGTAGGCGAGGGGCTCGTAGCTCACGCCGCCCTCACCAGGTCTCGCGCCGATCTCCAGCCTCGCGGCACTGAGCGCGCCCAGCCGCAGGGCTCGGTCTCCCCGATTGTGGATCCAGCCGCCGTACCGCGCCGCTCGGCCGTCGCTCAGTTCGTACTCGGTGACCCCGAGGTCCAGGGTCAGACCCGAGTCGGCATCGGCCAGACGGCATCGGTCGGCGTGGCCCTCGACAGCGGCCAGCTCGCCCACTCCCTCGATGGCGACCCCACCTGCGACCAGGCGGAGGGCCTCAGCGCCGTCGGCGTCCATGATGTAGGCGGCGGGGCTCGGCACCCCGGTGGCGATGGATAGGCACAGAA
>WJIW01000055.1 GCA_014730065.1 Armatimonadia bacterium
GCCCATGACCTCGTGTCTTCTTGTGCCCGGTGAGGACCTAGAGGCGACGGGCGGGTTCGATGAGGATTTCGAGATGTTCTTCAATGACGTGGACCTGTGCTACCGGCTCAGGAGACGCGGCCGCAGGATCCGTTTCCTCCCCACTGCCGAGTGCTTCCACGACCACGGAGCGAGCACGCGGCAGGCCCGGCGATCCATGGTCCGGAAGTCCCAGCAAGGCTTGCGACGATTCTACGAGAAACACTACCGGCCCACCATGGGCTCCATCGCCTATGGCGCGTGCCGCGGGCTCATCGCGATCATCGGTGTGGCCAGGCTCCTCGCCACCCGCGATGACGGGCAGAGCTGAGCCTGGCCACCGGGAGGACGAGACGCGTGATACGACATTGGATGCTGCTCCTGGCGCTGCTGCTGATGGCTGGAGCCGTCTGCGGACAAGACGAGCCTGCGGGATCGGAGGAGGCCCTGGAGACCATCTCGCTGACCGAAGGGCTCTTCCTGCCCCGCTGGGGCGGGTACGGCCGCACGCCCCTCGGCCGCGATGCCGTGGTCTGGCACCTGGCCCGGGGCACCTGGCCCGCGCTCCAGGAGGGCGTCGAGGTCGAGGCACCCGATGGCGAGTACCTCACGTGGCGGGCCATCGAGGCCGGTGATGAGGATTGGTTCGGAGGCGGCGAGCTGGTTGGCGGCTACGTAGCCTTCGGCATCGAGAGTGACGCCGACCGCGTCATGATCCTCCGGGCTCAAGGTCACTCGAAGGTGTACATCGATGGCGAGCTACGCGCGGGCGACCCATACTCCATGATCGAGTTGCGCGCGCCGGTGCTGCTCCGCCGGGGACGCACCGATCTGATGTTTCAGGTCGCTCGGGGCAGGCTGAGGGCCGGCCTGGAGGAGCCGGCTCGAGGCGTAATGCTCTCGGCTCACGACGCGCTGCTGCCCGACCTGATCGTGGGTGAGCCAACCGACACATGGGGCTCGGTGATGCTGACCAACGCGACCCGGGAGCCGGTGGAGGGCTTGGTGGTCGAGGCCACACTGGCGGGCGGAGCGGCGACGCGGACCGAGGTGGAGTACCTCCCGCCTCTGAGCTTCCGGGAGGTACCCTTCGCCATCGAAGGTCCGGTGCCCACCGAGGCGGCGGAGAGCGAGCTTTCGGTCCGGCTGATGCGCGGGGACCAGTTGGTCGACATGCTGCCCATGACCATCGCGACGGTGGACTCGTCGGAGGTGCACCAGCGGACCTTCTTGAGCGACATCGACGGGAGCGCCCAGTACTACGCCGTCCAACCGGCCAAGCCCGTGCCCATGCGTGACGACCCGCCGGCCCTCGTCCTGACGCTGCACGGGGCGAGCGTGGAGGGCCGGGGTCAGGCGGCGGCGTACTCCCCTAAGCGGTGGGCCAACATCGTGGCGCCCACCAACCGGCGCCCGTACGGGTTCGACTGGGAGGATTGGGGCCGGCTGGATGCCCTGGAGGTCCTCGCCGAGGCGAAGGCGCGATACGACTACGACCCCAGCCGGGTGTATCTGACGGGTCACTCCATGGGCGGCCACGGGACGTGGCATCTCGGCGTCACCTTCCCCGACCTCTTCGCGGCCATCGGGCCCAGCGCCGGGTGGGTCAGCTTCTGGTCGTACGGCAGGGGGCGGGGAGAGGCCGCGTCGGCCGTGGGCGAGCTGATCCGGCGCGCCGCCAGCCCCAGCGACACCCTCGCCCTTGTGCGAAACGCCCGTCACCACGGCGTCTACATTCTCCACGGGGCCGACGACGACAACGTGCCCGCCGACCAAGCCCGGACCATGGTCGAGGCATTGGGTGAGTTCCACGGCGATTTCGTCTACCACGAGGAGCCGGGGGTGGGGCACTGGTGGAACCGCTCCGACGAGCCCGGCGCCGACTGCGTGGACTGGGCGCCCATGTTCGACCTCTTCGCCCGGCATTCGCGCTATCCGCTGGACGCCATCCGGGACGTGCGCTTCACTACGGCCAGTCCGGGCGTGAGTGCCCGCTGCTACTGGGCACGCATCGAGAGCCAGCTCGTGCCTCTCTCGCCCAGCGAGGTGGACATCCGCTGGGACCCGTGGATGCGACGATTCGTGGGGTCAACGCGGAATGTGTCCCGCCTCTCCCTCTCCTTGGACCATGTACATCCCGGTGAGCCGATCTCGGTGACGCTCGACGGCGACGCGCTGGAGTCCATCCGCTGGCCGGCCTCCGCGCGACTCTGGCTGGCCCGGGAGGGAGGCCGCTGGAGCGCCGGCTCTGAGCCTTCTCCCGCTCTCAAGAACCCCCAGCGCTACGGCACATTCAAGGATGCCTTCCGTAACCGGATGATCCTCGTCTACGGCACTGGCGGCAGCGATGAGGAGGCGCGTCTGGCACGAGCGAAGGCCCGGTACGACGCCGAGACCTTCTGGTACCGGGGCAATGGCTCGGTCGAGGTGATCCCCGACGACCAGTTCGACCCCGGGGCCGAGCCTGATCGGAACGTGATCCTGTACGGCAATGGGGACACGAACCTGGCGTGGGGTCCGCTGCTCGGTGACAGTCCCGTCCAGGTCAAAGGCGGCGGCGTCGGGTGGGGCGAGGAGACCCTCACGGGTGACGCTCTGGCGTGCTTGCTGATTCGGCCCCGGGCCGGCAGCGAGGTCGCGAGTGTGGGAGCCGTGGCGGTCACGGGGGCGAGGGGCTACCACACCGCCGAGCTCGCTCACTACTTCGTGTCCGGTACAGCCTACCCCGACTACGTGGTGTTCGGGCCGGACGCCGCCGCCACGGGCACCCATGGCGCCCTGCTGGCGGGCTTCTTCGGGGAGGACTGGCGCATCGAATCCGGCGAGTATGCGTGGGGTGAGGATCCGCGGTGATGGTCGCGCCGCTTGGCCCGAGCCTGGCTTCGTCCTGATCCCCGCCGGTGGATCATCCCCCTCGGCGCGCCGTTTCCTCGATGACCCGGAGCCACGTCTCGGACCAGCGCTCGAGCCCGAACCCCTCGCGCACGGCGCGCAGTTGAGACTCGGCCAGCTCCGCGTGGTGCTCCAGAGCATGCATGCAGGCGGCGGCGATGGCGGGTGGGGTGGGCTGGCATAGCAGAGCGGGCAGGTCGCGGAGCCCCGCTACATCGGTGGCGACACAGGGGGTGCCACATGCCATGGCCTCCAGCGCCGCCAGTGAAGTGCCCTCGCCGCAGAGGGTCGGCACTAGGGCTAGATCGGCGGCACGGTACTGGCTCGGCATGTCCTCCCAAGGAACCGCTCCGAGGAAGGTCACCGCTTCGCCCAGTCCCAACGCTGCCGCCAGACGGCGGCACTCCTCGGCGTACTCCGGCTGCCCCACACCCCCCGCGATGCGCATGCTCACGCCCACCTGCTCGCGCATCAGGCTGAGTGCGTCGATGGCCAGGTGCACGCCGCGGTTCCGGTACAGGTTGCGCGGAACGAGAATGACCGGCTCGCCATCAGGAGGGGGCGCATCGCCCGGTCGGAAGCGCTCCAGATCGACGGCATTCGGAACGTAGTAGCGGCCCGGCTCGACCTCAATGTGGGGCTCGGCACCGGGATCTACGTCCAGACCCATCTCCCGAAGGAAGAACGTATCGTTGGCCACGACGGTGGTGGCGCGCCGGAAGGCGCGTCGAGTGATGGCCCGCTTGATCCGGCTGCGGAGCGCGCCGGGGCGATCGTCCCACCAGACCCCATGGGACAGCAGGACGGTCGCGGGGTGCCATGCGATGGGCGAGTGATAGTTGGCATAGTGGGCGATGAGGACGTCGCATTCCGCCAGGCCTGCCCGCGCGCGGCGGAGTCCTAGGGGTAGTGTCCAGAAC
>WJIW01000533.1 GCA_014730065.1 Armatimonadia bacterium
CCCCACGACCTGCCCGAGCACGTGAACTACGACAACCTAGCCCGGCAGGCCACCATGCTGTCGTGCATCCTGAAGCGAACCCTGGATGACGACAAGCTCGGCGGCCTGGTGGACAAGAACGACAATTACCAGGAGCTGGACAAGGACAACTTCACGACCGCCCAGGGCCGCGTCGTGGAGTTCCAGCCCAAGAACGAGGAGTACCTGCCCAATACCCCCGTCCCCGGCGCCGTAGCCGTCACCCGGGGGTACCCGAAAACCAGCGTGGGCGTGCGAGGCGATGCGGTCCAGATGGTCGACCGCGACGCCAAGTTCTCCTACCACGGCCTGCCCAACGCGAAGCTCGCTCGGGGCGCGGCCACCTTCGGCATTCACGCGTATTTCCTGGATCCCGAGACGGGCGACATCACCATGGCGCCCGACCGCGGTCCCAACGGCGAGGCCCTCCGGCCGCTCCAGCAGGACATCGACGCGGCGACCAAGGACTGGAAGATCACCGTCTTCAACTGCGCCAC
This sequence comes from Armatimonadia bacterium, assembly GCA_014730065.1. GTDB lineage: Bacteria > Armatimonadota > Zipacnadia > UBA1398 > UBA1398 > UBA1398. The sequence goes on from WJIW01000533.1 coordinate 516, forward strand.
CACGAACCTCTTCGACATCGTGGACCAGCGCCAGTTCATGCTCCTGGGGAATATCAGCGTTCTCGATTCCGTCACCGACTCGCCCCCGCTTCAGTACGGTTACGCCCTGCCAGAGCCGCCACCGGCCTGGACGTCGTACTATGAGCCGGTGGCGACGGTCTTTGCGGCTCGGGAGTTCGTCGGTGGTAAGCAGAACGAAGAGGCCCAGTACGACGAAGAGCGGCTGAAGCTGCTCCTGGGCGCCGGCGCCCTCGGCATGCGGTTCATCCTCCTGAACACCGATGAGGAGAACCCCATGGGCACGGGGTACGACTTCACCGAGACCCCCCACCTTACGCCCACGCCCTGGTACGTGGTGCGCGACCTGTGGACCATCGACGAGTACCGCATCAACACCCTGACCCAATACGGGATCCAGAACCAGCGGTCCACCGATCTCCACAACGATGCCCGGGCCTACATCGAGCAGGCCGAGGTCGATCTGGCGAGCAACAACTACGCCGGCTTCCTCTCCAACGTGCGAACGGCTCTGGCGTACGAGATGCGCGTCTACCCCGACGTGATGGCCACCACCACCGATGTGGTCAAGGCCGTCATCTTCTACCTGGCACTGCTCATACCGTTCGCCTACTTCATGGAGCGGCTGTTCATCGCGTCGCCGCACATCGTGCGCCAGGTGGGCGGAGCGGCGGGCTTCTTCATCGTCATCTTCCTGGTGCTCTGGTTCGTCCATCCCGCCTTCGAGCTAACCAAGCAGCCCATCATCGTGCTGCTCGCCTTCATCATGCTGTCCCTGGCGATCATGGTGTCGAGCCTCATCGTTACCCGTTTCGATCACCGCATGCGGCTGTTACGGCAGCAGGTGACGGGTGTGCGGGAGACGGACGTGGGACGGCTGGGCGCGTCGGGCATGGCCTTCAGTCTCGGCGTGGCGAACATGCGCCGCCGGAAGACGCGAACGGCCCTGACCTGCGTCACGCTTATCCTGCTGACTTTCACCGTCATCAGCTTCACGTCCATCGTCGAAGAGGTCCAGATCAACGAGCGGCCCACCGATGAGGGCGGCAACTACCAAGGCCTGCTGATCCGTCAGCTCCAATGGGAGCCCCTGGGTCTTCCCGCGCGCCGCATTCTCGAGAACGAGTTCGAGGGGCGGGAGGATGTCACCATCGCGCCCCGCGCCTGGTACATGTCCTCCCAAGTCGGCAACGTGAGCTTCGTGCCCCTGGAGTACGGCGACAAGTCCATCGATGCGAGGGCCCTGGTCGGCTTTGCGCCGCAAGAGGCCAAGGTTACCCAGATCGACAAGACACTGCTCCACGGGCGGTGGTTCGAGCCCACTGATCGAGGCCCCAAGTGCATCTTGCCCGAGCACTTCTGCAATATACTCGGGCTTGGGCCCGAAGACGTGGCCGCCCCCGGCAGGCCCGGCGCCGAGGTCCAGGTGCTGGGGTGGGGCGCCGAGTTGATCGGGATCTTCGATGCCAAGCAGGACGTTCCCGAGGGCGCGGGCGAGGCCGTGGACGACGGGAAGCTTCAGGTCGCCGAGATCACCGACGTCGACTCGGAGGAGCTCACCCCCGTCGATTACCAAAGCATGCAGCAGCAGCGTCGTGAGGGCGGAAGCTCCCAGGGCGGGGGCGAGGACGCCATCGAGCGTTACACGCACCTCCCGCCCGATCAGGTGGGCTTCGTGAACCTCGACTTCGCCATCGACGCCGGCGGAACGCTCCGCTCCATCGCCGTGAGGTTCGAGGATCAAGAGACTCTAAAAGAGACGTATCCCACCCTCCTCCAGCGTATCGAGCTGAATGTCTACGCGAAGATCGGCGACGAGAACCTCCTGCTCAGCACCCGGCAGCGACGAGATGTAGAGGGCGCAGGGAGTGTGCTCGTTCCGCTGTTCATCGCGGCGCTGATCGTGCTCAACACCATGCTGGGGTCGGTGTACGAGCGGACCCGAGAGATCGGCATCTTCTCTAGCCTGGGCCTGGCACCGATCCACGTGGCCAGCCTGTTCGTGGCCGAAGCGCTGGTCTACGCCGTGCTTGGCGCCGTCTGCGGCTATCTGGTGGGACAGACCTTATCTAAGTTCGTGGTGATGTGGGATCTCTTCGACGGCGCTTTGAGTCTCAACTACTCCTCGGTGTCCGCCGTGGCGACCATCATCATCGTTATGCTGACGGTGCTCGCCTCGACCGCGTACCCAGCCCAGATGGCCTCCAGGCTAGCCACCCCGGGTATCGACCGCCGGTGGCGGATGGTGGATCCCAAGGAGGGGGTGCTCGCCATCGAGCTTCCCTTCTCCTCCACGGCGGGCGATGTCCGGGGCCTGACGGTCTTCCTGTACGACTACCTATCGGCTCATGTGGAGTACTCCACGGGGCAGTTCTCGGCCGACAACGTGCAGCTAGCGGAGATGCCCGTCACGGTGGATGGCGTGGACGGCGACTGTTACCAGCTCTCCGCGACCCTGTGGCTGGCGCCTTACGACCTGGGCGTGCGAGAGCGGTTCACCATCCTCGCCCAGCCGACCCCTGACATGGGTGAGGGGTCGTACGGGTTCTTCGCGCTGATCAAGCGCGAGGATGGCGACGAGGCATCGTGGATCCGCCTCACGCGAAACTTGCTCACCATACTCCGGCAGCAGTTCCTGCTCTGGCGGACTTTCGATCTGGAGACCCGCCTGCCGTACATCGAGCGGGACATGGAGATCGCCGAGGGCGATCCCCAGCTGCTGGAGATGCTCAACACGGCCCAGGGCAATGGTCCCGAGGCCGAAGAGGAGAAAGAGCCGGAGCCGAGCGCCGTAAGCTAGCGCGTGGCCGGGTAAGAGGGGAGGCTCGAGGCGAGCTTGGCTGAGAAGGAACCTCTAGAAAACAAAGAGCAGGGCGAGGGCCGCAAGCCGTACGTCGATCGTGAGATCGAAGAGTACCGCACGCTGATGGACGTTCCGTCGACCTTCGAAGAGGGCTTCAACCGACGGACCATTATCGGCGCCCTCTTCATCTGTCTGATCATGATCCCCTCGTCCATCTACCTGGGTCTGGTCGCCGGTGTCGGCATCAGCGCCGCGGCCGAGTGGGTCACCATCATCCTGTTCACCGAGGTCGCCCGGCGTTCGTTCCAGAAGCTATCGCGGCAAGAGGTGTACATCCTCTTCTACGTAGCCGCGGCCCTAACCACCATGGTGGGCAGCGGCCGGGCCGGCGGGCCCTTCGCGAACCTGATCTGGCATCAGTATTTCGCGAGTTCTCCCGCGGCCAAGGGCTTCGGAATCGCGGCGGGCATACCTACCTGGGTGGTGCCTCCTCCCGACTCGCCGGGGATCATCCATCGCACCTTCATGCATGCCGACTGGCTGGTACCCATCGGGCTCCTTGTGCTGGGACACCTGATCGGTCGGTTGCAGTGGGTCGGCCTGGGCTTCCTGTTGTTCCGGGTCACCTCCGATGTGGAGAAGCTGCCCTTCCCCTTCGCTCCCATCGCGGCCCAAGGCGCCACCGCTCTCGCCGAGCATACCCAGAAGCGTGAGACGTGGCGGTGGCATATCTTCTCCGTTGGCGCTGTCATAGGATTGGCATGGTCGTTCTTCTATCTATTCATACCAATCCTATCGGGGTCGGTCCTCAGTAACCCCATTCAGTTGATACCGATCCCCTTCATCGACCTGACAACGCGCACCGAGAAGGTCCTGCCGGGCTGGCCGACGGGTATCGCCACCGATGTCACCCAGATCATCGCCGGCTTCATTATCCCCTTCTGGGCGGTGATGGGCACGGCGGCGGCGAGCTTGATCGCCATGATCGTCAACCCCTACCTTGTGCGAACAGGCAACATGCCCCACTACGAGCCGGGCATGGACACGATCCAAACCACCTTCGTGGCATGGCAAGACTACTGGCTTCCCGCCGGAATCGGCGTGGCCGTAGCCATTGGCCTCATCGGGTTCTGGGAAGTCGGCAAGAACCTCTACATGAGCAAGAAAGCGGGGGAAATTGCCCGACGCGAGGAAACGGACACCAGCGGCGCGGCTCGGGGAGACATCCCCATCTGGCTGTGCGTGGCGCTCTATCTGTTCTCCGTCAGCACGCTGCTCGTGATCTGTCGGGTACTAATCCCCAGGTTCCCGACCTGGTGGCTGATCTTCTTCGGCTTCTTCTACACGCCCGTCATGTCTTACATCAGCGCCCGCCTCACGGGCCTGATCGGACAGGGCATCGCTATCCCCATGGTACGAGAGATCAGCTTCATCCTGTCGGGGTATCGAGGGGTGGACATCTGGTTCGCGCCCATTCCCTTGGGAGACATGGGGCCTCAGGCCCAGTTCTTCCGCACCGTCGAGCTGACGGGGACCAAGATGACCTCGGTGATCAAGGCCGAGATCCTCATGTTCCCGCTGATCCTGATCACCAGCTTCCTGTTCTGGCAGTTCATCTGGCGGCTCCAGCCCATTCCGTCTCAGGCGTATCCCTTCGCCCAGAAGATGTGGCCCCTGGAGTCCATGCAGCAGGCTCTGTGGTTCACGGCAACAAGCGAGGACTCCCGGTTCTTCCAGGACGCCGTGTTCCGCCCGGACAAGCTTCGCGTCATCGGCATATGGCTGGGGCTGGCTGTGGGAGGCTATGCGGTCCTCGCTAGCTTCCGTATGCCCACCATGTTCATCTACGGCCTGATCCGCGGCACCGGACAGATGCCCCACATGATCGTGCTGCAGCTCGCAGGCGCACTGCTGAGCCGCTTCTACTTCGAGCGACGCTATGGCCGCCGACAGTGGAAGCTGTGGGCGCCTGTGCTGATGGCCGGCTTCGCCTGCGGTATGGGACTGATGAGTATGGCCGGGTCAGCCTTGGCCATGGTCATACGGTCGGTGAAGCAGTTCCCGTACTAGGGCAAGGCAGCAGACCGTACATCGAATGGGGCTCCGCCCACC
>WJIW01000534.1 GCA_014730065.1 Armatimonadia bacterium
ACGGGCAGCTCCCAGAGAGCTTGCTGCCATCGGTGCGCAGTAGGTTCTGGAAGATGATGAGGGTCTCGGCATCGGCGTCGGTTCCCTCGTCGGCGAGGGCGTCGCCCACCTCGCGGCGCAGCTCGTGGCCCTTCTGGCCCGTGTAGTACTCGGCCTCATGCTCGCCCTGCACCAGATGGATCACGAGCTGGCCGTCCTCGTCCCGTTCCAGGCCGAAGGTCATGGGGCCGTATCCGCGATCCAGCATACCGTCAGCGTAGAATGCCTGGATCTCCGTCATGACCCGATCCAGCCGCTGCCGGTACTCGGGCGCCGGATCCCTGCCCGCCGGGTTGAAGTACACGACTTGGAGCGTCCGGGCGTCGTCGGCGTGGGCGACGCTTACTACCGCGAGTGCCGCGCCGAGGGTGAAGAGCTTCCACATGATGCCCACCTCTTTCGTGGCTGCCCTACCGATTCCAGCCAGGTGCGCCCGGTCATCTCACCGGCGGCGTGTTCCGCAGCCTCAGGTCCGGCCGAGGGGGCAGATCCTCGAGATAGCACATGGCTCGCAGCTCGAGGACCGTCCAAGGCGGGCTCGCCGGGTGTGGACGCAGGCCGACGGTGATGCGGTCCCTGCCCCGGGTTAGGGCCTTCGGGATCTCGAAGTCGCTCTCCGCCAGCCGCTTCCATTCGTTCTGGTCGGGATCGTACCACTCGCCCGCGTAGACGCCGTCCACATACACCGATGCTCGCTGCCTCGGCTGAAGCTGGTCGAGGACACGCCTCAGCCGCACACCCTCGTTCTCGGGATCGATGGCCAGCTCCACGGTGAGCGGGCCTTCCACTGCGAGGCCGTCGAAGGCCCACGGGACGTCATCGTGGTCGCCCTCGAAGTAGCCTTCGAGGGAGTAGCGTGTAGCATCCCTTGCTCCCAGGGCGTGGGCCATCTCGGACTCGGGATCTCCGATGACGACCACATCCGTCGCCGCCACCCCCGGGTCGTCCTGGGAGTAGTAGAAGGCCAGGCTCGTGTAGCTCGAATCCGTGTTGTTGACCCCGCCGTGCTCGATGGAGGCCTGGATCCCGTTCTGGAATCGCACCGGCGCCTCCAGATGGAATCGGTAGTAGCATGCGCGCACGTCGTACGCGCTCACGCCCCGCTCCTCGGCGATGGCCTGGACGTCTCCCACACAGCCGTGGAAGGGAGTGTCCTGGTCGATGTTGGGCCAGCAGGCCGAGTGGTAGTAGTCCTCCGAGCCCGTGCCGTAGAGCTGCGGCGTTCGGCTGCCATCCATGTGGAAGCGGATGTCGCCTTCGCAGTAGTGGCCCCCGATCAGGGTCTGGACCACACCCACGAGCTGGCCGCGCCCCGGTACATCGAGGAACAGATGGTCCTCGCCGATGGGGGTGTGCGGGTCGCGGTGGAACCAGGTCCTGAAGTAGCCCGTGTCGTCCCTCGGGTAGACCTCATCGGCCCACGCGATCCTCCATTGGAACCCCTCGATGGGCTCGCCCGAGAGGTTCTCCAGGCGGATCACCGCGCGCTCCCAGAAGGGCATGGGGAAGTAGCAGTAGCCCGTCGCTCCGCGAACCCCGGCCATCAGCGACTGGGCCGAGCGCCAGGAGTTGCCGACGGCGAAGAGGTGACCGATGGGCGCGTCCACGCTGGGAGTGGGCTCGCCGTCCCAGTAGATGCGCAGGCGGACGCCCTGCAGGACCTCATCGCTGGTCGAGGTCATGTCCATCTCGAGCTGGCCGATGGCGGCGGGGCCGGGGATCCGGGCCAGCTCAACGCCCTCACCCGGCACCATGGAGACGTGGCCCTCCGCCGACCCCGTGTAATCCCACGCCTTGGGATCGGTGCCCATCTCGGTGAACCACTGCCTGTAGCGCTCCTCCGCATCGCGTGCCCCGTGAGGGGAGGCATCGCGGGGGTCGCGGTACTTCTCGAAGATGTAGTGGTTGAAGGGCATGGCCGACCGGGTGAGGATTCGGCAGCGCTCTCGGAAGGGGACGGGCTGGAAGGACCAGTGAGTGATGCACTGGGCGGGTCCGGTGGCCACCAGCTCCCGGTGGACGAGGGGAGGCGAGAAGCCCGGCACGCGGCCCTCGAACAGATCGATCTGCTCCGCCTCCACCAGCACCTGGCCATCCACCTCGATGCGAATGTCGCCATTTCCTAGGCTCCACATGTTCCGCAGACATCCGGGGCCCATGGCGTCCATGACCGCATGCCACGAGGGGCCGGTCTCGAAGTCATCGACCACCACCGATGCCCCATCGGGGCCGCGGAACTCCACGTCGTCGACCAGGAAGGTCATACCGTCCTCGTATCCCCACGATTGGTTGAAGATGAGCCAGAACTGGCCGACGGCCTCCCGCGGGACGTCGGCGATGTCGACGATGACGTGGTTCCACTGGCCCGCCGTAAGGCCCTCGATGGGTAGCTCAGTGGCACGGCCCCCGCTGTCGATTCGGATGCCGTACTCGCGGCCGCCGTCGGTGTAGCTGGGCCAGACCCAGAGCGAGATGGCGTCGCAGTCACTGACGTTCAGCCCCTCGCTGAGGGGCTTGGCAATCGAGCGCCAGCCCGTATCCAGGCCCTCGTCGTCGATCTTATGGATCATGGCGCCCCGGCCCGAGTGGGTCGTATCCGCCGCGTGGATGGCGTGAGCCCCCTCGTCGATCTCCACCCAGCCCGCCAGGCCCGGCTCGCCGGTCGCCTCGCTGTACAGGAAGAATCCTCCATCGCCGTTCAGGCCGCGCTTGTTATGGCTGGACTGCTGGTAGACCGCGACATCGGGATCGATGATCGGCAGGTCGTCGATGGGGGCGGCAAGGCTCAGAAGCAGAGCTGCTAGCGTAACCATAGGTGCTCATCTCCCGCATGTGGAAGGTAGGAGGCGCCGCGGCGATCGGCTGCTTCGTGTCGTGTCGGGCGGGCCCGTCCAGTGGGTGCGCCGGGGCCGGATGGAGGACCTTCCTCCCAGGGAGGAGTTGCCGCGTGGCGGATGAAAACCAGACCTGCGGGCGGGTGTCCCCGCAGGTCGGCGCCGAAGCCTGCCGATCGAATGTCGACGGCAGTGCTTCCAGACTGGCGCCCGGAGGTGAACGGCCTTGCAGAAGGCTCCGTGGATCCTGATCCTACTCGCGGTTTTCGTGATCGCCGCATTGACGACAACGGGCTGCCAGGAGTGGTACAACCCGGGCCAACCGCCCGAGGGGTCGAGTGCCGTGACTCCGCCGCGCCGCCCACCCACGCCCCAGCCCCAAGATGAGGAAGAGCCGGCGGACGAGGGAGAGCGCACGGTCGCTGATGCCGATGGTGCCGAGGACGACGCCGAAGCCACCGCCGACGAGGACGAGGCCGTCGACGACGAGGAGCCCGGTGAGGGCGATGAATCGGTCGAAGGCGAGGATACGGACACCGGCGAGGGCGACACGGCCGCCGAAGACGATCCCGCGGCCGAAGCCTCGACCGAAGATGACGAGGCCGACGAGCCCGATGCAGCCACCAGCTCCACGACCGCGACGGCGCAAGACGAGGAAGTCGACGAGGCCGTCGAGGAGCCGGCGTCCGACGTGGAGCCCGAGGAGGACGAGCCCCGGGCTACTCAAGCCGCGCCGACCCGCGACTCTGGCGAGATCACTCTGACCCAGGTTGTGAACGCGAACATCGAGCAGGCCGCCGTGGACTGCCGCGTGGTCCGCTCCCACATCGAGTCGGCCCAGCTTCTGCTGACCGAGCAGGAGGCCAGCCGGGCTCGGGTCGTCATCCAAGGCGCCATCCGGTCCGCGGCCTTCGTTCGCGCGGGCCTGCCGTCGGTCCAGGCCGAGCAGTGCCTGGAGCGGGCGGTGCAGGAGACGGAGCGAGGGCGGAACGGGGCCGCCATCGCGGCCACCGAAGCGGCCGTGAACGTATCGGCCAACATCACCCTCCGGGGGACGGTCGCCGAGTTCCGGCGCCGGGGCACCCAGGCGATGGAGCACATCGAGGACGGTGACCTGGAGCGCGCCAGGGACATCCTGGGGCGGATGCAGGACATGATCGTGCCGTCGGAGAGCGAGTACACCGCCTCCCGTATCAGTGACCATCTCATGGGCGCGCTGAGCGCCCTCGATAGGGACGCCCTTCGCGTCGCCGCCGCCGAGCTGACCGAGGCCGACGAGAAGGCCTTCTCGCTGACCAGGATCCTCGAAGGCGTGGAGTAGGGCCCTTCATCCGACAGACCGAGGGATACGACGTAGCGCGGCCGGAAGCAAGGAGCTGGCCGCGCAGCATCCCCTTTGTGCCAATGGTGGATCGGTCCATGCCCCGATGGGAGCGATGAGTCACGATGAGCTTCGTGCATCTGCACTGTCACACCGAATACAGTATGCTGGACGGGGCCTCCCGGGTCTCGGACCTGCTGGACCGGTGCAAGCAGTACGGTATGCCGGCTGTGGCCCAGACCGACCATGGCGGCATGTTCGGCGCCATTCCCTTCTATCAAGCCTGCAAGGCCGCCGACGTGAAGCCCATCATCGGCTGCGAGCTGTACATGGGCCCAGGGCCTCGCGCGCGGAAAGACCCCGAGCTGGACAAGGAGCGCTTCCATACCCTCCTGCTGGCCAAGGATCTGACGGGCTACCGCAATCTCCTGTCCTTGGTGACGACGGGCTACGTGGAGGGCTTCTACACCAAGCCCCGCATCGATATGGAGGTCCTGGCCGAGCGGCGAGAGGGGCTCATCGCCCTCAGTGGATGTCTCGGCAGCCCCCTGGACCAAGCCATCCTCAAGGGTGGAGAGGACGCGGGAAGGGCCAAGCTCGGCGAGTTCGTGGACATCTTCGGCCCCGATGACTTCTACATGGAGATCATGGACCACGGACTGGAGGAGCAGCGGGTCGTCACGCCCGTGAAGCTCCGGCTGGCCAAGGAGGCGGGCCTGAAGGTCGTCGCCACCAACGATTCCCACTACACCGACGAGGCCGACGCCAAGCTCCACGACCTGCTGGTGTGCATCCAGACGGGCAAGTCGCTCGCCGATGCCGATCGGCTCAAGTTCGATTCGGAGGGCTTCTGGTTCAAGTCGCCCGAGGAGATGCTCGCCGCCGTTGGCCAGGAGGAGTGGCTACGCAACACCCTGGAAGTGGCCGAGAAGTGCAATCTGGAGATCCCCCTGGGCGAGATCCAGATGCCCCACTTCCCCTTGCCCGAGGGCTACGACTCCGAGGCCGAGTACCTCCGCAAGCTCTGCTACGACCTGGTCGGGGAGCGGTACGACGATAAGCCCGCCGAAGCCATCGAGCGCATGGAGTACGAGCTCGACATCATCATCCAGAAGGAGTACGCGGGCTACTTCCTGGTCGTCTACGACATCTGCCGGTTCGCCCGGGAGCGGGGGATCCTCATCGGCTTCCGGGGCTCGGCGGGCGGCAGCTTGGTGGCGTACGTGCTCCAGATCCACGATCTGGATCCTCTGAAGATGGGCCTGTACTTCGAGAGATTCCTCAACCCCGAGCGAGACGACCCGCCCGATATCGACCTGGATCTGCCCGACGATCGCAGGGGCGAGGTCATCGAGTACGTGACCCACAAGTACGGCGAGGACAAGGTGGCCCAGGTCTGCACCTTCGGGACCATGGCCAGCCGAGCTTCAGTGCGCGACGCCGGTCGGGCGTTGGGCGTGCCTCTGCCCGATGTGGACCGGGTCGCCAAGATGATCCAGGACAGCTCCATCGTGGATGCCATCGAGAGCACTCCCGACCTCAAGGAGGAGATCAAGGGTAATCCCCAGGTCGCCGAGCTGCTGAACATGGCGCCCAAGCTGGAGGGTCTCATCCGCCACGCCTCCACCCACGCCGCCGCCGTGGTCATCGCCAACGATCCCCTGGTCATGCATACCCCCCTCTTCCGGGTCGCCAACGATGAGGGTATTACTACCCAGTACGAGATGGACGCCCTGAAGGATGTGGGCATAGAGAAGTTCGATCTTCTGGGTCTGAAGACCCTGACCGTCATGGCCAACGCCCTCTCGGCCATCGAGTGGCGCCACGGCATCAAGCTCACCTTGCGCGACATCCCCATGGACGATGCCAAGACCTTCGAGGTCCTCAGCCGGGGCGAGACCAGCGGGGTCTTCCAGCTCGAGTCGGCGGGCATGCGGCGCTTGGTGATGGACCTGGAGCCCGAGCGGATCGAGGACATGATCCCCCTCGTCGCCCTATACCGCCCCGGCCCGCTCCAGACGGGCATGACCGATCAGTTCGTGCAGCGCCGGAAGGGCAAGGAGAAGGTCAGCGTCATCCACCCCATGCTGGAGCCCATCCTGGAGGAGACTTTTGGCGTGATGGTCTACCAGGAGCAGATCATGCGCATCGCCCGGGACATGGCGGGCTTCTCCATGGGGCAAGCGGACATCCTCAGATCGGCCATGGGCAAGAAGAAGATGGCCATCATGGACCGGATGCGGCCCATGTTCATCGAAGGGGCCGTCGAGCGCGGCGTGGACGAGAAGATGGCGGCCAAGATCTTCGATCAGATGGCCCAGTTCGCCGGGTACTGCTTCAACAAGCCCCACTCGGCCATGTACGGAATCATCGCCTACTACACCGCCTACCTGAAGGCCAACTACCCGGCCGAGTTCATCGCGGCCCAGCTCACCAGCTACATGGACAACAAGGACCGGGTCTCGCTGTACATCGACGAGGCCCAGCACTTCGGGCTGGAGGTGCGTCCTCCCGATGTGAACGAGAGTTTCGCCGACTTCACCGTCGACTCCGAGGGCAACATCCGCTTCGGGCTGGCGGCCATCAAAGGTGTGGGACGCGGTGCCGTGGATTCCATCGTGGAGGCGCGGCAGGAGAAGCCCTTCCAGAGCATCTTCGACTTCTGCCGCCGGGTTCCGGGTTCGGCGGTCAACCGCTCGGCGCTGGAGGCGTTGATCCGGGCCGGGGCCTTCGATGAGTTCGGCTTCCGGTCCGCACATCTCGCGGTGCTCGACACTGCCTTCGCCGTTCGCCAGAAGGCCGAGCGCGACCGGGCCTCGGGCCAGGCCAGCCTGTTCGGCGATGACGAGGAGACCGACGATGGCTTCGGCGACGAGCGGCTTCCCGAGGTGCCCGAGCTGCCCCAGGACGAGCTGCTGGCCGATGAGAAGGGCCTCCTGGGCTTCTGGGTCACCGACAACCCCCTGAAGGCCCTGGCGGGCCGCATCGCGGGCCGGGTGTCCCACACCGCCGACACCCTCTCGGGCGCGAGCGAGAAGGCCACGGTCACGGTGGGTGGCATCATCTCCAGCTTGCGGCTGACCAATACCAAGAAGGGTGACCGCATGTGCTTCGCCACCCTTCAGGACCCCCGAGGCGACATCGAGCTGGTCGTCTTCCCGAAGACGTACGCCAAGCACGCCAAGCTGCTGGTCGCACAGTCGGAGGTGCTGGTATCGGGCAAGGCGGAGGGCGCGTCCGACTCTAACAACGCGCCCAAGGTGCTGGTGGACAATGTGGAGGAGCTGCCCAAGGAGGAGACGGGGAAGGCGCTGCCCGAAGCCCCGCCACCTGCCGAGGAGGAAGCTGCGCCCAGCAGGCGCACCAAGGTCAATATCCGGCTGCCGCGAACCGATGGCATGGAGGAGATGCTCACCCGGCTGCGGTCGGTCCTGGAGGCCCACGGGGGCGAGGACCCGGTGATCCTCCACGTCCCCGACAACGGCTCCGAGCGCCGCGTCTTCCTGGGCCCCAACTTCCGGGTGGCCGCCGGCGACGAGCTATCGGATTCAGTCGAGGGCGCGGGCCTGCCGGGCGATGCCGTGTGGATCTCCTAACCCAGAGGAGGCCCCACCATGAAGCCCTGCCATGCCCTGTGCCTGATCCCCTTGCTCGGCCTGTCCGGCCCATCGGAGGCACAGCCCCTCGACCGTGAGCAGGTCCTGGACGGAGCAGAGGAGCGCATCGAGCGGCACCGCATGAGCGACGCGGTGGTGGAGGTCGTGGATGCCGAGGGCGAGCCCGTGGCCGGGGCCCAGGTCCGGGTGCGGATGACCCGGCACCAGTTCCTCTTCGGCTGCAACCTCTTCGCATGGGATGCCCAGCCCAACGCCGCCGATCAGCAGACCTACCGCGAGCGGTTCGCCGATCTGCTCAACTACGCGACCTTGCCCTTCTACTGGTGGTCTTACGACAAGGAGCCACGTTACGAGCGCATCGCCGCCATGGCCCAGTGGTGCGGCGAGCGAGGGATCGCCACCAAGGGACATCCCTTGGTGTGGAACTACGCCGCGCCGCCGTGGCTGCCCGAAGATACCGACACCATCCTGGCCCTCTCCGATGCCCGGGTCGTGGATTGCGTCGAGCGATTCCGGGGCACCATCGACCGCTGGGATGTGGTCAACGAGGCCACCGATCCCTTCCGATTCGAGAACCCCATGACCGACGCCTGGAGGGCCGCCGGGCGCGTCGAGTACACCAAGCACGCCTTCGAGCTGGCTCGGCAGGCCAGCCCCACGGCAACGCTGCTGATCAACGACTACCGGAGGGGCGAGGAGTACGCTCAGCTCTGCGATGAGCTACGCGACGAAGACGGCGAGCTCCTCTACGATGCCATCGGCATCCAGAGCCATCAGCACTGGGGTGTCATCCCGCCCGAGGACGTGTGGGCCGTCTGCGAGCGGTTCGCCGGGTTCGGCGTGCCGCTGCACTGGACGGAGAACACCATCGTCAGCGGCACCCAGGCGGACGACGAGTGGAGCGGCAGCACGCCCGAGGGGGAGGCGCGCCAGGCCGACCAGGTCGAGACCTTCTATACCATCATCTTCTCTCATCCCGCCAACGTGGCCCTCACCTGGTGGGACCTGTCCGACCGGCACGCATGGATGGGAGCGCCATCGGGGCTGCTCCGCGAGGACCTAACCCCCAAGCCCGCGTACGACCGCCTGATGGAGCTGATCAAGGGCGAGTGGTGGACCGAGGAGGATCTGACGACGGCCGCTGACGGCACGGCCAGCTTCCGGGGCTTCCATGGCGAGTACACGATCACCGCCGTGGTCGATGGCGAGGAGTATGCCGTGGACGCGGCGCTCATCCCCGGCGAGGAGCCGAGCCTCCAGATCGTACTGCGGTGAGGAGCGCGTCCTACTAGCTCCTGGCTTTCTCCGCCGTCTCCCGCTCGTGATCGTGGAACGTGGGTCGCTGCTCCTCGTAGAACACGCCATGCCAGAGGGTATCGTCCATGGCGTACTTCATGGCCTCCAGGATGTTGCCGTCGTCGTAGTCGTCGGGCAGGGGCTTCCAGTTGCCGCGCATGTTCTCGTAGGTGATATTCACCTTGTCGAAGGTCACGCAGGGCGTGTACACGACCACGAAGGAGAAGCCTTTGTGGGCAAAGGCCCGGCGCATGATGGGGGTCAGGTCGTGCTGCTGGCCGGCGTACCCCCTGGCGACGAAGGACGCTCGATAGGAGATGCCCAGGGTAACGGCATCCAGGGGCATGTCGGGGTTGCCGTAGGGGTGGGTTCCCGTGATCTGCTCCTGGGGAGTGGTGGGCGAGGTCTGGCCCTTGGTGAGGCCGTAGATGCCATTGTCGAACAGTATGTAGGTGATGTCCACGTTGCGCCGGATGGCGTGGGAGAGGTGGCCACCGCCGATGCCCAAGCCGTCGCCATCGCCCCCCACCACGATCACCGAAAGGTCGGGATTGGCGATCTTCACGCCGGCACCCATGGGGACGGCCCGGCCGTGGATGGCGTGGAGCCCGTAGGCGTTCATGAAGAAGGGGTAACGGCCCGCGCACCCGATGCCGCTGACGAAGACCAGGTTGTGGGGCTCGATGTCCAGCTCATTGATCGCCTCGGTCATGGCATGGGTGATGCCGTAGTACCCGCAGCCGGGGCACCAGGTGGGCAGGGATTCGGAGCGGTAATCGAGCAGCCCCGATTCCTGTACGTTCTGGAGATCGCGCTCGACTCCGGTATCGAGGAGCGGCGCCTCGTTTGTGGGTGATGATGTCTCCGACATGGATACTCCTCTCGAAAGGGCTACAGTAGGTCCTGCACCCTGTCGACGATGATCTGGGTGGGCAGCGGCCGGGCGGCGGCTTCGGCCACCCGGGTCACCTCGCGCAAGGTGACCTGCTGCACCAGGTTGGCGAACTGCCCGGTGTAGTTGGTCTCGGCTACCACGAGATGCTCGCACCGGCCGGCGAACTCCGTGATGGCGTCGGTCTGGAGGGGCCAGACGAGCCGGGGGAACAGGCCGCCGATGCGCGCGTCGGTCTTGGCCTGAAGCTGCTTGATGGCGTTCTTGCCGGCGCCGACGGTGGAGCCCCAGGAGATGATCCCCACATCCAGGTCGCCCTCGGGACCGACCACCTCGGGACCGGGCCACTCCCGGGCCAGCTTGTCGAGCTTCCTCTGGCGCTTGGCCATCATGCGTGTGTGGTTCTCGCCCGAGTAGGCGGGCAGGCTATCCTCGGTGTGCTCCAGCCCGGTGATGGGGTGCTGCAGGTCCTGCATGCCCGGGTACGAGCGGGGTGATATGCCGGACTCGGTGAAGGCGAATCGCTTGTACTCCTCCTCCGAAGGCTCGGCCAGCACATCCTCGTAGGTGCCCCACGTCCCCGGGTCCTCGGCCTGCCAGCGCACGTCCTCCATGCGATTGGAGAGGAAGAAGTCCATCAGGACGATGACGGGGGTCTGGAAGCCGTCGGCGACCTCGAAGGCCTTGCGGGTGATCTGGTAGCACTCGCCCACATTCGCGGGGGCCAGTACGGCCCTGGGCGATTCGCCGCTGGCTCCGTAGATGGCCAGGTTGAGATCGGATTGCTCGGTCTTCGTTGGCAGGCCGGTGGACGGTCCCCCGCGCTGGGCGTTGATGAGCACGCAGGGCACCTCGGCCATGACGGCCAGGTTCAGCGCCTCGGTCATCAAGCAAACTCCGGGGCCGGATGTGGCCGTGCAGGATCGCTTGCCGGCGAAGCCGCCACCGATGACGTGGCATATCGCGGAGATCTCGTCCTCGCTCTGAACCACCACGCCGCCCTGCTTGGGGAGCTGCTTGGCGAGGATCTCCATGATCTTGGTCGCCGGCGTGATGGGGTATCCCACGTAGAGGCGTAGGTTGGCATCCAGGCAGGCCTTGGCCGCCGCCTCGTTGCCCGAGACGATGTTGGCGTCGGTCACATGCCCCTCGGTGATGTTCTTGAAGTCGATGGGATCGACTTTGTCGATGTTGGCCTCGGCGTACTCGTAGCCCAGGTTGAAGGCCTCCACGTTCATCTCCCGGAGGCTCTCCGACTTGCCCGACCAGCGGCGGTGGATCGCCTCGTGGAAGGCGCCCGGCTCGAAGCCGAACACATAGGAGATCACGCCCAGGGCCACGATGTTGCGAGACTTGCTGCTCTTGGTGGCCTGGGCCGATAGGTCGCGCAGGGGCGCGCCGTAGCCGATCATCCCGGGCTGGATCCACCCCGCCACGGCCTGGTCCTCCTCGTGGTAGTCGGCTGGCTTGCTGTCGTAGATGACCACACCGTCCTGGGTCAGGCTGTGGAGCTCGGTGATGGAATGGGGGTCATCCAGGGCCACCAGGCAGTTGACCATGGTGCCCGGCGTGAGGGCCTTATCCCGGCTGATCCGGCTGTGGGCGACGGACTTG
Organism: Armatimonadia bacterium; assembly: GCA_014730065.1. Lineage (GTDB taxonomy): Bacteria > Armatimonadota > Zipacnadia > UBA1398 > UBA1398 > UBA1398. Next base: position 11,614 of record WJIW01000534.1, read on the forward strand.
CCGAAACCTCTGATCTCGGCGGGGAATGAGTCGAAGTTCATGACGTGATAGCCCATGGTGGTCGCGGCCATATTGAGGATCTGGCCCGCGGCGATGGACCCGTCCCCGGCAGCTCCGCAGACGGCGATGACCACATCGCGGCTCGCGTTATCGGTCTTCACGGACACGGGATGATCAGAACTCCCTCCACCAGGCGGTGCTGACTTTAATGCCATCCACCTGGAGCACGTTGGTCGAGGGCTCGTCTACGGATTCCTCGCCACCGAGCAGATTCTTGGCGGCCACCTCACCCAGCCGCAGCGCGTTCGGCCAGCCTCGGGAGACCCAGTAGTTCCTCAGGTCGGGCCGGTAGATCTCGGCACAGTCGCCGGCGGCGTAGATGCTGGGCCGGTTGGTTCTGAGGTACTCGTCCACGAGCACTCCTCGCTCCAGATCGAGCCCCGTTCCCTGGAGCCATTCGATGGCCGGGGTCAGCCCGAAAAAGGCGCCCACCAGGTCGCAGTGGATCTCGGCGTCTCGCTTGGTCCGGACCACGTAGCGATCGCCTGACTCCTCGGTGCCCGTGGACTCGACGCCGGTCAGGACGTCGTCGCCCCGAACGGTAACGCCCTTTTCCTCCAGGGCGGCGGCGAAGTCCTCGCGCCGCTCATCGGTCAGCTCCAAGGGCCAGAAGGCGTCCTCATCGACCAGGAAGATGACCTCCTTGTCATGGGCCGCCAGGGTGGTCGCGATCCGGAAGCTCACCATGTCGCCCCCGCACATGACCACCCGGCGGATGTCGCCCATACGCTCCCGAAGTGCCCGGGCGTGGCGAAGGGTGCTCATGACCGTCAGGTGCTCGCGGTAGCGGTAGTGGACCTCGGGGATGCGCGGCACCGAGCCCACGCAGACGAGCAGCCGGGTGTAGCTCACCTTCTCCATATGGGCCAGGTAGAGGGTGCGGCTATCGGGGTCGAGACTGGAGACCTTCTGCCCGAGGCGGAGGCGGATGCGCCGCTCCTTGTACTCCTCGGGCGACTGCACGACCATGTCCTGCTCGTCGCACTCGCCCACGATGTACTGGCGGAGCATATGGCGGTAGTAGTAGGGGAA
>WJIW01000056.1 GCA_014730065.1 Armatimonadia bacterium
CAGGGGCGTTCCCTTGGAGCCGCCGGTTCCGGCTCCCGGCGACGGGGTCGGCAGCGGGTGGCTCCTGTCCTGACTGGCCTCGTCGCTCAACTCCCGGAGGGCCTCGCTGGCCTCACGCATCGCCTCCACGGTGCCGGTCAGGTCCTCCGTGAAGGATGATTCTACCATTAACTCGCGGAGGGCGCCCGACGCCTCCTCCAGGTCGTCACTGATCTCTCGGGCCGACTCGGCGGCCTGGCGGACATTCCGAACCGTATCGGGATCGGCCATATCCGCCAGTCCCTCACTCGCCCGCTCCATGTTGTCCATTACCCGATCGGCCCGGTCGAGTGCCTCGTCGTCGAGCAGGTCGCTGACCCGGTTGGCCGCCTCGGACAGGTCCTTCGTCGCCCTCTGAATGCCGCCCATGGTGGAGATGATCGCAGGCTCGGAGAGGGGCCCGTTGATCAGGCCGGTCAGCCTCTCGGTGAGCGCCTCGAGATTCTCGGCGGCGTTCATGGCGGCGTCCAGGGTCGCCCCCGCCTTGTCCAGACCGCCCTCGTCCAGGAGGAAGGTCTCCACCTGGCCCGACATCCGCTCGACGCTATGAGCGGTGGACGCGATGGAGTCGATGGTCTGCTGCAAGGCCGCGATATTATCACTGTCTGCGAGAAGTTTCTCAAGCCCCTTGGCCGCATTTCCTAGGCTGGAAGCGGCATCGCCCACATCTCGGACCGCAACGGCGACCTCCCCCGCCAGGCCGTCTTCGTCCAGCAGCTCGACCATGCGGCCCGCCACCACGGTGAGGTCGCCGGTCAGGCTGGAGACCCTCTGAATGGTCTGGGTGATCTCCGCGGAGTTGTCGTTCATCATGCCCGACAGCTCCCGGGCGGCCTTGGCCGTCTCGACCATAGCCACCTCGATGGCCTCGGCGGCCTCCACCAACTCCATGGTCAGGTCCTCCTCGACCAAAGCCCGGTTCACCTCTCTGGCGGTGGTCGCCACCTCGGCAAGGCTCTCCTCGGCCGTGGGCAGTATCTCGAAGGGATCGATGGGCGACTGACCGACCAGGGCTTGGCCATCGGCCAGAGGGGCTCCCTCATCGCTTACGGGCCGGATCTCCACGTAGCTATCGCCGACCATGTTCGTTGCGTTGACCTGAACCTCGTACGACTCTCGAATCACCACGTCGCGACCGATAGCGCAGCGCACACGCACGACGGTCTCCTGGTCCGCATGGCCGGGCTCCGGTGTCATCGTAGGCGGGCGCGGGGCCATGGCGATGTCCGCAACCGTCCCGATGCGCACTCCCGCCAAACGCACGGTATTGCCCTCACTGAGCCGGCCGCCGATGTTCCAGAAGTAGACATCCAGGTCCCGGGTCGCGACGGCGATGCCCGCCGTGCGGAGCCACACCACGGACACTACAAGCAGCACGAGGGCGCCCACCAGCACCACGCCCACGGTGAGGACATTCATCGTTTGGCGTCGATCACTCATAGGGTACCTCCCTCGGCCGCGAGCAGGGCGACAACCCGTGGGTCATCGCTGGCGGCGAACTCCGCGGCCGGCGACTCCAGGGCCACCTCGCCCTCGTGGAGCAAGATGATGCGGTCGGCGATCCGGCACAGGGATGCCAGGTCATGGCTCACGACCACGGCGGCCACGCCCACCTCCTGGCGCAGCCGGACGATCAGTGCCTCGAGCTGCCGACAGGTCGCCGGGTCCAGGTGGGCCGTCGGCTCATCGAACAGCAGCGCGTCGGGCTCCATGGCGAGGGCGCGGGCGATGGCGACCCGTTTGGCCATGCCTCCCGACAGCTCCGCCGGGAGGAGATCCTCCACATCATGGAGCCCCACGAGACCCAGTTTCTCCGTTGCCACGTCCCGGGCCTCGGCGGCTGGCCGGCCCTGGACACGTCTGGGGAAGAATCCCGCGTTCTCGGCCACGGTGAGCGAGTCGAATAACGCCCCGCCCTGGAAGACGAAGCCGAAGTGGCGCCTCAGCTCCTCACGGCGCGCGGTCGGCGCCTGCCAGAGGTCCTCGCCCAGCAGCTCCACGGTGCCCTCGTCGACGGGGATCAGGCCAGCCGAAGCCTTGAGGAGGGTCGTCTTCCCCTCCCCCGAGCGCCCGACGATGCCGACGATCTCGCCACGGTCCACGCCGAAGGACGCGTCACGCAGGACGTGATCCTCGCCGAAGGTGACACGTACGTTGGCGCAGCGCATGAGCGCCATGGAATCCTCCGCCCACGGACATCTCAAGCAGTGTACCCACCAGCGGCGATGGCAACAAGCAGCGGGCCAAGGTGTCCGCGGCTCTGCCCGCGAAGCCGCGCTCCATATCAGCGCGCGACGGACACAAGGACGAGGGGGAGCCCCATGAGAGTGCGAGTGCATACGCTCCGCTGGATCACGCTGCTTACACTGGCGGCTGTGGGGGTTCCCGCCGCGGCCGAGGAGGCGGGCAAGCTGCGATACGACTTCGTGAGCGGAGCGCGATTCGAGTTCGGGGGCATTACCGCCGAGCGCGCTAGGGCGAATGTGGATCAGTGGCTGTTGCCCGCGCCCCAAGCCAATCCCGGGATGCTGGAGATGTTCCGTCGACGCGACCGCCAGCCGGCTCCGGATCTGGTGCCATGGGCCGGCGAGTTCGTTGGCAAGTACCTCATCTCGGCGATTCAGGCCCTGCGGATGACCGAGGATCCCCGGCTCAGTGGCTCGGTGGCTACGACGATCGAGGAGCTACTGAGCCTCCAGGCCGAGGACGGCTACTTGGGACCCTGGCCTCGGGAGGAGCAGCTTCTGGGTCACTGGGATCTCTGGGGCCACTACCACATCATGCAGGCCCTGCTCATGTGGCACGAGCGGACGGGCGATGACCGCGCCCTGGAAGCCGCGCGCCGCATGGCCGACCTGGTGTGCGACATCTACTTGGACACCGACCGGCGGGTCATCGACGCCGGCTCCCACGAGATGAACATGGCCATCATCCACTCCCTGGGCTGGCTCTACCGCCTCACCGAGGAGCCGCGATACCTGGAGATGATGCGCCATATCGAGCGGGACTTCGAGGACGCGGGCGACTACTTCCGCATGGGGCTAGAGGGCGTAGAGTTCTACCGAACGCCCCGCCCGCGATGGGAGAGCCTTCACGACATTCAGGGCCTGGTTGAGCTGTACCGGATCACCGGCGATGAGCGCTATAGGGAGTCCTTCGCCAACACCTGGCGGTCCATCGCCCACCGGGACATCCATCCCAGCGGGGGCTTCACCACCGGGGAGCAGGCCGTTGGCAACCCCTACAGCGAGGGTGCCATCGAGACCTGCTGCACCATCGCGTGGATGGCCATGAGCCAAGATATGCTGCGACTCACCGGCGATCCCGAAGCGGCCGAGTACCTGGACCTGGCCTACTGGAACGTGATCCTGGGCGCCCAACATCCCACGGGCCGGTGGTGGACGTACGATACGCCCATGAACGGCGTGCGGCGCGCATCCGCCCATAGCATCGTCTTCCAATCGCGGGAGGGCACGCCGGAGCTGAACTGCTGCTCGGTCAATGCTCCGCGCGGGCTTGGGATGCTCACGGAGTGGGCGATCATGGCCTCCGACGATGGACTGGTCATCAACACCTACGCTCCGCTGGAGGCAAGGCTGCCGGTGGGCGGCCGGTCCGTGGAGCTGAGTATCGACTCCGCCTACCCCGTTGGTGGCGACGTGACACTACGCATCGACTCGCGGGGGGCGCCCCTGGCCCTGGACCTACGCATCCCGTCGTGGTGCACCGAGCCCCGGGTGCTGGTGAGCGGCGAGCCGGTGGAGGCCGAAGTGGTCCCCGGCACCTACTGCCGGGTCAGCGGCACGTGGGAGCCAGGTACGCCGGTTACCGTCCGCCTGGACATGCCGTGGCGTGTCCGGCCGGGGGAGCTGGGGCGGACGGGCCAGGGCACGCTGTACCGTGGCCCGCTGCTCATGGCCTATGACACCCACTACGGGCCTCAGGACCTGGGCGACCTGCCCGCCGTCGATCCCGAGGCCCTGGACCCACGACCCGCGGAGGTGGAAGCCGCTCGGTTCGATCCCATGGTGGCCGCCGTCATATCCGCCGCCGACGGCTCGCCGCTGACCCTGGTGGACTATGCCAGCGCCGGCGCCCATGGCACGCCCTACGCCGCGTGGCTGCCGGTGGAAGACGCCCCGCCCGCGCCGTTCCACTTGGTGCGCCCCTTGCCGGAGTCCACGATCCCCGCCGCGCCCATCAGGCTTGAATGGGTGGGCTTCCCAAGCGGCACCGGCGGCACCACCTACAGCGTTGACATCGCCTCGGACCCCGATTTCGAGGAGATGGTTGCCACAGCCGAAGACATCATGCGGTCGTGGGTCATCCTCGAGGATCAGCCGATCGAGGCGGGGCGCTACTACTGGCGCGTCACGGCTACCAACGAGCATGGCGCGAGGGCGAACGAGGACGGGCCGGGGCAGTTCACCGTAGACCCCGATCTCCCGCCCGATCCCGACGCTGTGCCGCGTGATACAGCCCTCGGGCCCGAGGGCGTGTTGGTCGCATCGGACCTGGCGGGATCGGCGGAGCCTGGCTACGGCGAGCTGCTCGAAGCGCGCGGCGTGCAGCCATGCCCCGGCCCGGAGGGTGCCGCCGACGGCGGGCTGCGGTTCGATGGCGAGTCCTCCATGGTCACCTACGCCGTGCCCTACTGGCCCGAGGAGAGCTACTCACTAACCGTCTGGGCCAGGCCCGGCGACTGCTCCGCTGACCGGCTGCACCAGGTCTTCTCGGCCTGGCCACGGCCGATGGATGATCCACTCCGGGTGTACCTTCGGGAGGGCCGGCTCATCGCCGGCTGGGAGGCCAGTGGCCAGGCCGTAGGCACCCAGCCCGTCGACGTCCGGGCGGGCGAGTGGTCGCACATCGCCGCCGTGAAGGACGGTACCCAGCTTCGGCTGTACCTCGATGGCCAGGAGGTGGCGGCGGTGCATGCCCCCGCTTGGGTGCGGTCGCTCGCGACGGACTTCGCGCTGGGCGGCAATCCCCACTACACTGGAGGCAATGAGCACTACCGGGGCGACCTGGCTCATTTCGCTCTGTATGCCCGGGCCCTGAGCCCCGAGGAGGTCGCTGAGGCCGCCGCCTCCCGGCCTTGAGAGGGGATGACCTGATATGGACGAGAAGATCGGCCACCGGTTCATGAAGGAGACCTACTACGACCGGATGCCGCCCTCGGATCAGCAGCGGAGGGTGGCTCAGCCCCCGCTTGAGGGGGAGCGCGACGACGCGGGACCGATCACCGAGCTGCCGCCGTCGTCATCGATGGATCCCAATCCCGTCAGCTTCCTGCGGCTCGTCGAGGAGCGCCGGAGTGTCCGCAGCTATGGCGAGCGACCCCTCGAGCTGAGGGAGCTGGCCTATCTGCTGTGGTGCACCCAAGGCGTCAAGGACGTCGTCGCCGATGCCGCCACCTTCCGCACGGTGCCGTCGGCCGGCGCGCGCCATGCCCTCGACACCTACGTGGTGGTGCGCAATGTGGCTGACCTGGAGCCCGGCCTCTACTGGTACCGGGCCCTGAGACACCAGCTCGCCATGGTGCGCGGTCCCGAGGATCCCGTGGCGGCGGCTACGGAAGCCTGTCTTGGACAGAGCATCGTCGCCGCCTGCTCCGTCACCTTCTTCTGGGTGGCGGTGCCCTATCG
>WJIW01000535.1 GCA_014730065.1 Armatimonadia bacterium
ATTCAGGAGTCGATTCGTCCGGGCGATCACCTCACGGTCGCGTCCCACACCGATGGCCCACGAGTGGAGTTCGACGGCGTCGTCGACAAGCCCGTGCAGGTGGGGTCGGTGTTCGATCAGGCCTATGACCTAGGCCTCGACGGTCATGCCGATTTCACGGATTTCTCCTGCGTCAACGACCTAGGCGCCCGATGCCCTGCGCAACCTGTCGTCTGCCTGGCAATCTGGCTCACCGACGGTACGTTCGACCCCGCTCCGCTGCCTGAGGACCTACCGGAAGCCTTCGGCGGCTGGCCGACGTCTGCAGTCCACTGCCTAATACTCGCGAATGAGGGTGGGGACAGGACCAGCGATCCGACGATCGTGTCATGGCTTCTGGATTCGGCGGCTGTGAGCAGCGTGTTGCCGCTGCGATCCGCGTCCGCGTCGGAGATTGTAGATTGGGTCGAGGGCCGCCGTCCCGATCCCTCCGTGACGGATCAGGCTGGAGCCATCGCCCGCCAGCTCGAGTGGGATCCCGACACCCCCGGGGCGCGCACCGTAGTGGTCCTCGATCGCCGGAGAGAGGAACCACATCTCCAGGCGACCGTGGCTGCCTTTCGCAAGCGGGTGCATCAGGCCTGCATCGAGGAGTCTGGCAGCGAGTGGGTCCTCCACGATGCCTCCGGCGAGCTCGCGCCCGTCGAGATTCAGGGCATGCCCGCCCTGCGATCCAAGCAGAGTCGTCTGGACAACTACGCCGTACCTACGGACCGACCGCCGACGTGGCCTGAAGCGATAGAGGTCGGCAACCAGTTGCTCGCCTCTGCGCCCATTGTGGGGGCGCGCCGCCTCGTCCTGGTGGGCGACTTCAGTGGCCCCCCGACCGACGACGGCACTGACCAGCTTGATGCGACCCTGACCGACTGCCCCCTGCCCGACCTACCCCATTCGCTCATCGTTCTTCAGGGCCAGGGATCGCGCGACCTTGCACGGCGATGGGCACGATCTCCCACCCCCGTCCGGGTGAGCTTTGCCAGCGCCCAAGACACTATCTCCGAGCTGGGACCGATTCGCCACATCGGCGGGGGTGAGGACGACAAAGGCGCCTTCGCCTATGGTCCAGTGGCGCTCATTTTCGTGATCCTCGCCGGAATCGGCTACGGAATGTGGACCCAGCGGAGAGGGGCGCGGTCATGAGCCCAGAGATGCTGAATCTCGCGTCGCTGATCTGCCTCCCCCTCTTAGCGCTCGCGGGTCTGGTGTACTGGTTGGCCCGTGGCTCAAATCCCCAAGCTGAGGCGACGGCGATGTCGGCGCTAGCCTTCATTGGGTGGGCCTTCCTCGACGTGCTCTGCATGGTCACCACGGTTAGCCTAACCGCGGCGACCTACCTCTCTCTTCTGGGGGACGAGACCTTGGTAGGATCACCAGTGCTTCCAGTGAGAGTTGGCGACGTGGTCACTGCTCCTAGGCTCATGGCCCTGCTGGTCGGTCTCATGGTCTGGACGATCGCGCACGGGGTCAGCAAGTACACATTGATGGTCATCGGCGCTCTGCAGCGAGGCGAATGGCGCACCGAGTTGGGTAGCTTCCTGGCGGCAGTGGCCCGACTCCTTGCGTTCGCAGTGTTCTACGTTGTCCTCGCGGTGTACTGGGACTCCACCCTCCTAGCCGTCCGATTCCGTGAGATGCTCTCGTCCGACTTCGACAGTACTGGGGTGCTGATCGGCGACTCGGAGAGCGGCGCGATCTGGGATGGCTCCCCACTCATGTCGTTGTTGAGGGTCGTGTGGCCGCTGGTGATCCTCATCCCAGCCCTCGGTACGACGAGCGCCTGGACTAGGTTCCGGTCGGCTGCTCGGTCTGGCGCCGAACAGGTCCCTTTGCAGGCCACCTCGGCGATGGCCGAGGACGAGTCGGCCCAAAGCGGGGTGGACGATGAGTCCTCACCCCGTAGCGACGCGGATAGTCAGGAGCTAATCGATGAGCTCGAGATGTCCCGCGCCGAGCAGGAGGCGATGGCGGCCCGGGAAGCACGACTGAGGGCCGAGATCCGCCGTTATCCGTCAGGCTTGAGGAATGCGCGTCCCCCCACTGGCCCGCTCCATCCTGTCCAAGACGAAGATGCCGACGACACACCCGCCGATGAATCCGATCGCCCAGAGGGGAGAGAATGCCAATGAGTGACTTCCTTGAAGCGAGATTCTATATCGAGGCGAGGCTGTCATCGATGCGGCTGACGTGGGCGCAGGCCTTCCTGGGCGGCCAGGTGGCCCTCCAGAACCTGCGCCACCGACGGCTGGCCGCCTCCTTGCCCGACGCTCTCGTCCCCGAGGCGGACAGTGTCACCCATTCCACGTCCGCCCGGTCCTCCATACCAGACGTAGGAACGGTGCTTAGGCAGCTCATGCCCGACTGCCGTGCTACGGAACTCACCGGACCGGCAGAACTGGGGCTCACGGCCGCGGACCTGCCTCTGGCCGGCGTCGATGGCTTCGGACTCGACCAGGTGGCCAAGGGACATCAAGGGGCCCTCGATGGTGAGGCTCTTCCGCCGGATGTGGCTGGCGGGGTCGGTGCCCTCGACACGATGCAGGACCTGGCGGCAGCGAGCGGGGCGATGATGGTCCTGTGCGCCACCCCGGAGCTGAGCGAGGCCGCAGCGCGCCTGGAACCCGAGACCTATGAGATGCTCACTGAGGCCACCCCCCGACTGGCATCTCAGGTCGTCGAGGGGCGAGAGAGCGACGTCGCCGAGCTGGCTGGGGTCGTCCGAGAGGCTGCCGAGGGCCTTCTGCAGAGCACACATCGGACCGTCCAGCGGGAGGCCATCATCCCCGTGGTCGATCGGGCCCGTAGCATACTCCGAGAGCAGGGCTACACAGTCACCACCTACACGGAAGACGCGGGGATCAAGCTTCGGGCCGGGCGAGGGGGGGAGGCCCGCTCCATCGAGGCGCGCTTCCTGTACGACGGCAGTCTGGTAGTCCATACCCCGGGCTACGAGGGTCCCGTGTGCCTACTTCACGCGGACCAGTTCCTGAAGGAGCTGAGGCAGCACGTCAAGATCTGGGACGTGCAGCACCAGTACCGACGGGGCCCTGGACCGGACCCCGGGCGATCGCGAACCGATGCCAAGCCCGCCAAGCGGCTCGCCACCACCAAGCCGGAGGCCACGCCGACGCCCAGACAGAGCCAGTTGCGGCCCGATCTCGCTGCAGCAGCACTGGCTCGGGCCCTAGGGATCGGGTAGGGAGGCCGACATGTCGAACCCAGAAGCCCCAGAATGCGAGTTGGTCGATGAGCTTACGGTCAGCCGCACAGCACGAGGAAACTGCTTTGTGTTGAGCCACGTGGGTGACTATGTCGCTCACGCAGGTCAGCTCAGCTATCACCGCGACTTCCTGTCCGACTACTTCCTCGCCACGGGCATCGATCTGGTGGTGGGCTACTCCCTGTCCCATGGCCTGACCATTGAGGCTGCTAAGCCCGGCGTGGATGCTGTGCGCTTCGTACGTGAGGTAACGGGCCTCGTGCCCCACGATGCGATGCATCCGGCTGGTGCCAGCGACCACGGGCCCCAGGGCGCGCCTGACGAGACGCTCCGATCCATGGGGCGACTCCTGCACCAGATGGACCATCCGTTGGCCATGCTCATAGACCACGCCCACAACGTAGTCCCTCAGCAAGCGGTCGCCGGGATGAGGCCCTATGACGTGGCCGCAGTCGAGGAGCTCGTCTGCTCCTTCGCTGCCGATGTGGAGCTCCGAGCGTCGGGAAGCGTCGTCGTTCTTATGACCGATGCGGAGCACCAGATGGCCGACGCGGTCCGTGCGGGAACCAGCGGGTACCGCCTGCTTCGGCATGGTCTGCCTGCCGAGCGGCATCGTCGCTGGATGGTAGACCATCTCCTGTCGATTGGCCCGCCGGACTTCGCGCCCCTGGGCGAAGGCATCCAGCCTGAACAGGTGATCCACGTCAGTTCGGGCATGACATTGGTGGCCATTGAGCACTTATTCCGCGAGGCGGCCGCAAAGGGGCGCTCGGTCACATTGAGGGACCTGACTCGATCCAAGGAGCGTACCATCGAAGCCCTCTCTGAGGGCACCCTGACGGTCCTGCCTCCGTTGCGAGAGGGCTTCGATGGCGTCGTGGGGCACGACCACGTGAAGGGCGACCTGCGGCGCATTGCCCGGGCGTTCCTCAATCCCAGGCCAGAGGCGCCCCCTCCCCTAATGGTCCTCCTAGTTGGCCCTCCGGGCACGGCGAAGAGTCTACTGGCTAGGGCCACGGCGTCCGAGGTAGGCATCAACGTCGTGGAGCTTGGTCGGGTCATGGATATGTACGTGGGCAGTAGCGAGCGGAGGATGGAAGCCACCTTCCGAACCTGCCGCGAGCTGGCCCCGGTGATCGTAAACATCGACGAAGTGGACACGAAGTTCGCCAAGAGAGGCGCGCCGACCGGCGACTCGGGCTCGAGTGCCAACGTGCTCGGGAAGTTCCTCAAAGAAACCGGTGACTCCCGGCTCAGGGGTAAGGTCCTGTTCGTGCTCGCCACCAACTTCCCTGACGCACTGGATCCGGCCTTGCTCCGCCGGGCGGAGCGTGTCTACCTGGTTACTGCGCCGGGCGGTTTCGAACGTGAGAAGCTGCTGCACCACTTCGCACGCCAGTCGGGCACGCCTCTTGACGGCGACGTGGATATGCAGGATGCCGTCACACGCACTGACGGCTTCACGGGCGCTGACCTGGAGAAGATCGTCCGAAGAGCCGTGGAGCTTAGGGAGGAGGAAGACGGCGCTGGATCCAAGTCTGTCAGCGAGCTGCCCTCCGCCTGCCTCACCCAGGCCCTCGACGAGTTCAAGCCCAACAACTGCACGCTGACGTACGAGTACATCGATCTCGCAAGCCTACAGGCGGTACCGTTCCTGTCTGCTCTGCCCTGGTACCGGCCCGGAGCGGGACTCGACCACGACGAGACGCCATGTCACATCCGGAACGTCCTATCCACATGCACAGGCCAAGTTGATCCCCTGCTGCTCAGCCGACGGCTAACTGAGCTTCGCCAGGCCCTGGCGTTGAAGGAGAGGAGTTGACCACCCAATGCAACCGACCAGATGTGCTCATCCCGATCTGATCCTCAATGGCAAGCTACGCTGGCCCCCAGCGTCGTCGGGCTTCGCACGGGGCTTCGAGTCCAGGCTCGGCAGAGCTGTCCTGTACGGCAGCCAGCTCGACGCAATGAACGGCGGTGGCCCGATCGCCAAGTTCGAGAGTTGCTTCCGTAGAGAGATCGGTGGCTCCCACGTGCTCGCCGTCTCCAGTGGGGCCGCAGGTCTGCACGTTGCACTGATGGCGGCTGGCGTCGAGCCAGGCCACGAGGTGATCGTGCCTGGGTACGGCTGGGGGCAGGTGTTGGTGTTCCTCGATGCCCTGGGGGCCGCACCGGTCTTCGTCGACGTATTGCCCGACACCCTTTGCATCGATCCAGCGGCAGTGAGGGACGCGATCACCCCGCACACCAAGGCGATCCTCGCGGTGCATCAGTTCGGCTGCCCCGCTGACATGCGGGCGCTGGCCAGCACAGCGGAGGAGCATGGAATCACTCTCATCGAGGACTGCGCGGCAGCCCTGGGGGCCGAGATAGAGGGCGTTCAGGTGGGCCTGTGGGGCAACATCGGCGTGTTCTCCTTCAATGCTCGCAAGCATCTTCCCCTGGGCGAGGGAGGGATGATCGTCTTCCGTGACCACCGCGCCTGGGAAACCGCTCTGGGTGCCTGCCAGCATGGAGACCGGTGCGCACTTCAGGGCCCGTCCGACCTCATGCATGGTAGCCCAGACCTCTTCTGGCCATACCGAATCAACCCCATGGCGGCAGCTCTCGGGTGCGAGATGCTCCCCAAGACCAGGCACTGGGGCCAGGCTCGGCGCGCTGCCCACGAAGCGCTCCTCGGGCAGCTTGCTAGCCGCTTCCCCGAGCTTGGGCTCCCGCGCGACCCTCCCTACGGACGCCATGCCTGGGGCTCGCTCGTGCTGCACGGTCCACCGGGCAGCTCGGAGGACGGTGAGTGGATCAGCGAGTTGAGGAGGCACGGGCTAGGTATGCGCCCTGGCCCGGTGCTGGCCGCTCTGCCCGACCGCCCGGAGGTGCTGTCGTACTGGCCGGCGTCAACTCACTGCCCCAACGCCGCTCGGGCCGCTCGTACGACTGCATTCCTACCTCGGTCAGTCGCCCTGGGCATCGCTCCGGCCGAAGGAGGACCGACCCCGTGAACGTTCGCTACGACCGGCTCTTCTGGGTTCTGATTGCGGTAATCCTGCTGTCGGGTGCCACGTTCCTGCAGAAGGCCTTCCGTCAGGTCGTCGGCAGCCTTACGGACATGGTGCACGGCCTGAACCGCATGGTGTTCTCGGGCCCATACACCGATGTCTACCGAATCGGTGTCCTGTGCGTGTTCCTCATCGCACTGGTGGGCGTTGTCAAAGCCATCACCCACCGGCCAGTCCGCTCGGACGACGACTAGGGGACAGTGATGCAGCAACCACCCTTCGGCGACGACTTCATCCAGCAGGTCCTTCGCCAGCGAAACATGAGGCGCATCACCAACCAGACGGTGGTGCGCCTCGGCAACCAGGAGGCCCAGGTCCGTCACGAGGTCGTCACCTACCGAGACCCAGCCCAGGGGCTGGTCACGGAGGAGACGTCCGAGCCCTTTGCGCCAGCCTGTGGCCACATCGCCCACTCGCCGACGGCTATCGGTGGTCAGTGCGAGATCTGTGGGCGGATATGGTGCTCCGACTGCCTCATCACCTGCCCCGACTGTGGAGCCGTCGTCTGCCTCCACGACAGCCGGGAATGGCGCGATGATGACGATGACACCACCGCTCGTTACTGCATGCCATGCCGGAACGATCTTAGGCGAGGGCACAATCGCAGGCGCGTACTTGGGGCCTTGGGCTGGCCCTTCGTGATGCTGTGGAGGCTTCTCGTCTTCGTGTTCGGGCTGTTCGTCGAGTTGGACGATTGAGGCGCGCCCTCGCCAGGAGGGGGAATCTGATGCAGCGTCGTAGGCCCGACCGCCCCGAGGAACAAGGCCAGCCTCGGAGACCACCAGACCCAACCTACCTGGCGCATCGAGACGTCGCCCGCGCCCGAGACCTGGGACTCCAGCAGGATCCCGAGGCCCTCCAGCTCATGATGGATCGACTACAGCTTCCCGAGGATCCAACCATCGCTGAGCTGCTCCAAGTCCTCATTCAGGACGCGGCCCTTGTCCACCAGTTCTGCCCAAACCCGTTTAGGTCCACGGCACCCATGCCGGGCTCTTTCCCACGGAGCGGGATTCTCCTCGGCCATGAGCAGTTCACCCACTCGCCCGTGTTCATCGACGGTCGCCAGGTTGCTGAGGGTGTCGTCGCCGTGGGAGCCCCAGGAAGCGGCAAGACCACCGAGCTGCTGAGTATGGTGGCGCAGCTCGCCAGGGCCAAGGTGTCGGTGCTCATCCTTGACCTCAAGCGGGACTTCCGCACCCTCGCGGCGCTGTTGCCCGACCTTATTCACGTTTTCCCGACGGAGCGCTTCCCCGTTAGCGTGGCCGAGGTCGCTGAAGGGATCTCGCCAAGGAGCTGGGCCAGTCTGCTCACGGGCGCGGCGGCCCATGCCTGGGGCCTGTTCGAGGCCAGCCAGTCCTACCTGCTGCGGTGCCTGAACGCCCTCTACCGAGACCGGAGCATCTACAGCAATGGCTCGTGGTGGCCGAGCATACAGGACATCCGGAACACCGTCATCAAGCCGCCGTTTCGGGTGAAGCGGAACGAGGAGCAGTACCGAGACCGCCTGGTGCTCAGGCTAGACATGCTGTGCACCGTTCTCCCTGCCATGGCCCGTCGGTGGCGCGGCCTGCCTGTCGAGTCTCCGAGGTACAAGGCACCCATCACAGTGCTGGAGCTCGACGGCCTGGACGCTGGACTCCAGGCCTTCCTGGTCGATGTGATCATCCTCCGCACGGTACACAGGCAGCTCGCCCGGGGCCATCGCGGGGGCCTGGACAAGGTCCTCGTCATCGATGAGGCGACTCGAGTATTCGATGCCCAACGCGAGCGTCAGGAGCGACATCTCAACACCGTGGTCACGGGTCTCCAGCAGTGCCGAGAACTGGGTATCGGCATGCTCCTGGCAGCACAGGAGCCTGGGCGGCTATCTCGCACGGTCATGGGGTGCACGGGCACGAAGCTGGCTATGGCCGCCGCGGACGGCAACGATGCCGGTGCACTGGGACGCATCCTGGGCCTGGACCGGGAGCAGGCCCGGTACATCCATCACCTGGAGCGTGGGCAAGCCGTGGTGAGGATGCTCCGTGGCCACACAGATCCCTTCCTCATGCGGGTTCCGAACCTACCCTTCGACAAGAACGCCGCCACGGACGACTACCTCGAGCGGACCATGGCCGGTGTCTGGAGAGACCTCGACGGCATGCAGCGACCATCGGGGGTCACTGCTCTGCCATCACCCGGCGAACCCAAGCAGTCGCGGGCGGAGCAGGGCCAGAAGACTGCCCCCCCTGCCGAGCCTCAGAGACACGGGGCTCCGTCACCTGCGGATGGATCTCCGTGTACCGCTGGCGCCGAACCCGACCTGCCCAACCCAGACGCACCCCATATCTCGGCGTTGCCCGAGGACCGACGGCGACTCCTGATCGATGTAGCGACCCACCTATGGAGCTGGTCCAGCCATCGCGAGAAGCGGCTGGGGCTCAGCTCCAGGCAAGTGGACAGCTTCAGGAAATGGCTTGAGCGGCACGGCTACATCCGGTGCCACCGAGCGTCCACAGGCCGGCGAGGCGGCGTACCTGTGCTCATGGAGCCTACCGACAAGGGATGGGCAGAGGTCGGACTCACCAAGCCCAAGGGCCTGGGCAAGGGTGGCCATGTCCATCAGTTCTGGCAGCACACCATTGCCGACCACTACCGGTCCCGAGGCGGCGAGGCCACCCTCGAGGGCCGCGTTGGCGACAAGCAAGTCGACGTCCTCGCCGTTCTCGATGGCCGGACCATCGCCATCGAAGTCCAGCTGAGCGATGCGCACAGCGAAGAGAACCTCCGCCGTGATCTCGAGCCCGATCTCCTCGATGAGCTGGTCGTGGCCTGCGATCGAGGCTCCGTCGTCAAGCGGGTTCAGAGACTCGCCGCGGAGCTACCGGCCGAGCTCTCCAGGCGAGTTCACATCTGCCCCCTGGGCCACTTCCTATCATCAAAGGAGGACTGAGATGAGAGACA
>WJIW01000536.1 GCA_014730065.1 Armatimonadia bacterium
CGCATAGTAGTACGCCATCACTCGCCTGAGGGAGGCCTCGTCCAGCTTGGTCATGTCGAAGTACCGCTCGGCCGGGTCATCGCGCTCCAGGGGCTCGTCGATCCACCCTTCGGGCATGGCCAGAGAGTCGGGATCGTACATCTCGTGCCACGGCTTGGGCGGGTCGAAGGGATGGTGAGGCTTGATGAAGCCACACCACATGAAGAGCGGAGACTCGGTCTCGTCGATGGTCTCCACCGCTCGATCGGCGATCCATGTCGTGCTGTGCATCTCCTCGGGCAGGTCCGAGGGCATCGCCCCGAAGGTATCCCAGTACTCCTGGGGAGCGTGGACTCGGAACTCCCGCCGCTGGTCCATCAGGTCCAGCAGGTCGATGCGGCCCCGGCTGACCAGGTACCGGTGGTAGTCGTCATCGTACCGGCCGTCGCCGTCTTGCTCCGCGAGCTGCATGACGTCGAAGCCGTAGTCTTTGTAGGTGGGCTTGAAGTGCATCTTGCCCACCGCCGCCGTGCGGTAGCCCGCCTCTCCCAGGGCCCGGGGCATGGATGGACCGTGGATGCTGGCGGCGGAGCGGTTGGATCGGGCCAGATGGGTCGCCGGCCACTGGCCGCTGAGCAGCGACATGCGCGAGGGCACGCATACGGGATAGGGACAGAAGTGATCGCTGAAGATCATCCCCTGTTCGGCAACCGCGTCCAGGTTGGGGGTCTTCACATCGGGGTGACCCATGCACCCTAGGGCTCCCGCGTGATGCTGATCGGCATGAAGTAGGAGGATATTGGGACGGTCGGACATGAACGGCCTCCGGCAATTGGGGATGGGCAGCCCTTCGCCGCCGGCTGGCCCCCGGCCTGCGGAACATACGCCAATGGGCAATCGAGGGCGCGGATGCGCCTCTCCAGCTCGGGCCGTTCGTGTTATCCTAACTATCAGGGAGTCAGGCGGCACGCCTTACCGAAGATCCGTGCCGCGCCATGGCGCCTGGGCTTGAGCCAGGCGTCCCCAGCACCCACTTGGGAAGGCACGATCTTCAATGCAGCGCGTCATGCTCAAGTCCAAGATCCACGGGGCTACCATCACGGAGGCGGTGCTCCACTACGAGGGCAGCCTCACCCTCGATCCGATCCTCATGGAGGCGGCCGACCTGCTCGTCAACGAGTGGGTCCTGGTGTCGAATATGAACACCGGCAGCCGCCTGGAGACGTACATCATCGAGGGCGAGCGCGGATCGGGCACGGTGACGCTCAACGGAGCCGCCGCGCGACTGGGCGCCCCGGGCGATCAGATCATTGTCATGTGCTATGCCGTCATCCCCGACGAAGCGGCCAGGACCCACCGACCCACCAAGGTGAAGGTGGACGAGAAGAACCGGGTCATCGGGACCGCCGAGTGAGGATGTGGCTCACCGGAAGGGATCACGTATAGATGCCAGCTCAGGAGATTCTGGATCGCATCGACCAGCTCCGCCGAGAGCGGTCAGCGGTCATATTGGCCCACAATTATCAGATCGGGGAGGTGCAGGACATCGCCGACTATGTGGGCGATTCCCTGGGCCTGGCCCGCCAAGCCTCTGAGACCGAGGCCGACGTCATCGTCTTCTGCGGCGTTCACTTCATGGCCGAGACCGCCGCCATCCTCTCGCCCGAGAAGACCGTGCTGCTACCCGATCCCCATGCGGGCTGCCCCATGGCCGACATGATGGACGTGCCCGAGCTGCGACGTCTCAAGGCCGAGTACCCCGACGCCGCCGTGGTGGCTTACGTCAACTCCAGCGCCGCCGTGAAGGCCGAGGTCGATGTCTGCTGCACCTCGGCCAACGCCATCCCGGTCTGCGAGAGCGTGGAGGCCGATGAGATCCTGTTCGTGCCCGACAAGTGGCTGGGCACCTGGGTCGACCGCCACATCGACAAGACCGTCCACCTCAGCAGCGGCTACTGCCCCACCCATGCGTGGATCACCCCTCAGGAAGTGACGGCCATGAAAGAGCGCCACCCCGAAGCCGCCGTCATCGCCCACCCCGAGTGCTCGACCGAGGTAGTCGATCTCGCCGACGAGGTGCTGTCCACCAGCGGCATGGTGAGCGCCGTTAGGGAGCGGCCCGAGAGCGCCTTCATCGTGTGCACCGAGGAGGGTATGCTCCACCGGCTGCGCAAGGAAGCCCCCGGGAAGACCTTCATGACCCCCTCGGCCCGATGCGTGTGCCCGAACATGAAGCTGATCACCGTGGAGAAGATCCTGTGGAGTCTCCAGGACCTGGAGCCCCGGATCACCGTCCCCAAGGAGATCGCCGACCGAGCCCGGAGCGCCATCGAGCGCATGGTGAGCACCCTGGCCGAATCCCCCGCGTAGGAGCGCCGCATGCCCTTCAGCATCGCCGATCACCCGCAGGTGCGACAGATCATCGATATCGCCCTCGCCGAGGACCTGCCTTACGGCGACATAACCACCGATTCGGTCCTGAAGGGCACCGAGTTCGCCGAGGCGGTGTTTCGGGCCAAGGCCGACGGGGTTCTAGCTGGACTCGAGGTGGCCCGAGCCGTGCTGCACCGGGTCGATCCCGGACTGGGCTTCGAAGCCGCCCGCGAGGATGGCGACCACGTGGAAGAGGGCATGGCCCTGGCCCAGGTCGCCGGCAGCGCCGCATCGATTCTGAAGGCCGAGCGGCTCGCGCTGAACTTCCTGCAGCACCTGTCGGGCGTGGCCACGGAGACGTGGGAGATGGTCAAGCTCACGGCCCACACCGCGGCCCGGATCGTCGATACCCGGAAGACCACACCGGGCCTGCGAGCCTTGGAGAAGCACGCCGTACGGGTGGGCGGTGGAGCCAATCACCGGTTCGGGCTCTCCGACGGCGTGCTCATCAAAGACAACCACATTGAAGCCGTGGGCACTCTCAAAGAGGCCGTTGCGAGGGCTCGCGAGGCCGCGCCCCACCTCACCAAGATCGAGGTGGAGTGTGCGTCCTTGGATCAGGTCCGCGAGGCACTGGACGCCGAAGCCGACGCGATCCTGCTGGACAACATGGAGCCGATCATGCTCTCGCGCGCCGTCGAGGTCGTCGGGGGCGCTGCCATCACCGAGGCCTCGGGCAACATCACCCGGGCCACCATCAAGCGGGTGGCGGAGACGGGCGTGGACCTCATCTCCTCGGGCGCCATCACCCATAGCGCGCCGGCCCTGGATATCTCCCTGAAGTTCGAGGACCCCAACCCACCCACCGAGCGGCGCTTACAGCGGATTCGGTAGCCTGGCCCCTCCACCCTAGCCATCACCCTCCCCGGCCGCTACCAGCTCCGTCTCCATCGGCTCTCCACTCCACGCCTCGCGCATCGTCTCGGCAGCTTGCCCCAGCCACCTGGCATCGGCCGCAACCGGACTGACGATGTGCAGGTAGCGGTTCGCCTCGCGCTGGTCGGTCGTGAATCCAAGCTGGCCCAAGGCCCGCCCCTGATCCCAGTAGCTCATGCCCGTGGCGCCGGTGAGAGCCACGGCCAGGTGGTGCCAGTCTTCGCCCGACACGCCGTACCACCAAGCGTCGTCGGCGGCTTCAGGCACTCCCTCATCCTCGCCCTCGCCATTGACGGTGGCCTCGGTGCCCGAGCTATCGTAGTAGGTGCCCTCCTGGGCGTACCAGACCCGGTTGAACAGCCCGCTGCAAAGCTCCGTGGCCGAGACCTCGACGGTGAAGACGGAGTCATAGAAGGCGTACCGGCGGATTACGTCCACGCCGCCCGGCAGCCGCTTCACGCACTCCACCACTGTCCGCACGGGGCCGTCGGCAAGCACCTCCATCGACAGCAGCTCGCCGTCCTCCTCACTCCAGCCGGTCTTCTCCGAGGAGAAGATCATGCGGTCGATGACCGTCGAGCGGCCTGCTGGCCGCTGGATACTCACGTCACGGAGGACGCCTTGCGACAGGCGCATCCGCACCTCTCCCAGGCGGATCTCCCTCCCGTCCTCGCTGACCCGCCCCCCCTCGGGCGCCAAGTAGCCGTCGGCAGCGGCCGGGGCCGCCAGCCGCACCGTCTCCACTCCGTTGCCCAGGCCCTCCAGCAGCAGCAGACCCTCGCTACCACCTGGCTCATCGGGCTCGAACTGCGCCACCAGCTTCGACGGGGTGTCGCCGTTCGTCTGGAAGGCGCGGAGACACCTCAGGTCGACCGGCACGCCGGGGAGGTGGGGGCCGAAGTCCACCCGGACCTCCCGACGAGATCCGGCGGGAACGCGCAGCTCGAGCTGTAGGGGCCAATCAGATGTGTCGGTCAGGACGTCGACCGTAGCTTCGGCGCGGTTGTCGTCCTCCACCAGCTCCGCAGCATCCGTC
>WJIW01000537.1 GCA_014730065.1 Armatimonadia bacterium
AACCAAGAGACAAGTGCACTATTTGAGAAAGGCTCATTAGGGTTCGCTGAGGGGATCAGCGGCTCCTGGCTCCTCGGGATCGGTGGGCGGCCCCGCCCCCGGTGATACCGACTCGATCGCGGCGAGGATCTCGGCCCGCCGGTCGGAGTCGCCCTCGGCCCAGAGGGCGTAGCGGTAGGCGCGCCCGGCCTCCGCGGGCAGGGCCTGGGCCAGGAGACAGTCCCCGATCAGGTCCAGGGACTCGGCGTGCTCGGGCCAGACCGCCAGGGCCGCTCGGCATCGCTCCATGGTGGCCTCCACGTCGCCCGCCTCCCAGGCGGTGAGGGCGTGTACATAGTGGGCATAGGCTAGCTCCGGGTCGGCACCGGCGGCGGCCGAGGCCAGTGCCTCCGCTTCGGCGATCTGGCCCATGGCAACGAGACACGCGGCCTCGCCGGCCATGGCTTCGGGAACGCTGATCTCGCCGGACTCGGCGGCGATCTCCCTTGCCCGCTCGAACTCGGCGACGGCCTCGGCATAGAGCTGCGCATCCCTGAGCGCCAGGGCCAGGTTGTAGGCAGGGACGGCTGAGCGGGGATCCAACTGGGCCGCCTGCCGGAAGTGCGCGATGCGTACGTCGACATCCCGGGCGAGCAGGCCGCGCTCCAGGGCGGCGGTGGTCCGTACCCTCAGCGGCCCCACACCCACGGGCTCGCCATCGGAGCCTTCCTCGTCCCATGGTGGGCCTTCGTACAGGCCCTCGGCCAGATTCAAGCGGGCCAGGGCCGTCTCCGCCCAGAGCCGGTCGGCCTCGTCGGGCGCGCGCTCCTGGGCGTTCTGGAGGATCTGGCGGAGGGAGGGGCCGTCCTCCCGGGCTTCCCGACGCCGCCCCTCCTCCATGCACAGCCTGCCCAGCTTCACCCAGACCATGCCGGCTTCGGGATCCAGCGACGCGGCGCGGTCATACGCCTCGATGGCGAGACTCGGCCGGTCGAACTCACGCAGCGCGTCGCCCATCTGAACGAAAATGCGCGGATAGAGCGGATCGAGAGCGGCGGCTCGGTCGAGCCAGAAGGTGGAGAGGCCATACCGCCGCTCCTCCACGCAGACCTCGCCCAAGGTCAGAAGCTCCATGGCGATGTGGGGCTGGGCGGCCACCTTCGAGAGCTGGGCTCGGAGGGCCGAGTGGGTGACGGGCAGCAGGTCGCTGGCTGACGTGGCGACGGCGAGCTCGCTGACGGCCTGATCGGGGCTGGAAGCGTCGATGCCATGCAGCTCGAGCAAGGGGCGGTGGGTATCGCCGAGCATGTACGTTAGCGGCGCGGGCTCGTCTTCCACGACGGGCTGGGCCGGCTCGGCGGGCGGTGGCGGCTCCTCGCGGCCACACCCGGCCACCACCCATGCCGCAAGGGCGAGGCCGATACCCGTGATGACAATGCGCACCAAGACTGGTCTCCCCATTCCCCGGCGGTCCTACTGCGGCCGCCTCGCCCATCCCCTTCATGGCCCCGTGCTTGAGCTCAGTATACCTGGAACAGAGCGCCGCCCAAGGCCTCATCCGCTCGCGGCAACGGTGGGGGCTCCTCGCCGGAGAGGAGGGTCACCCGGTACCGGGCGCGCTCGGCGAGCCAGTCGGCGGGGGGCTGGGTGGGCGTTTTGCCCGGTCGGTAGGCCAGCTCCAGGATCGCCTCCCAGGCCAGCAGCTCATGGCTTGGCTGGCCGGCGCGACGAGCCACGTCGGCCAGATCCTCGCACCCCGTCAGCAGGGCGTGCATCAAGGACGAGCCACCGGCCTCCACCCCCTCGTCCATGGGCGAGAGGCGGCCCTGGGTGATGATGTCTATGCCCTCGGCGTAGGCCTCGCACGCTGCGTCGTACGCGCCGGTGCGGCGGTACACGTCGCCCAGAAGCAGCCAAGCCCGGCCCCGCTCGGGCTCCCGACGCAGGACCCACAGGAGCTGCACCTCGGCCGCATCGAAGCGGGCCAAGGTGCGAAGGTCTTGGGCGAGTCCCCAGCGGGCCTCCAGGTCGTCGGGAGCCGCTCGCACCAGGCGCCGCCGGGCCTCCAGGGCGCGGTCGTCGAGGCCCAGGCCTTCCCACGCCTCGACCTGAAGCCGCAGGGCTTCGACGCGGCTCGCCGGATCCTCCGGCTCCAGGGGGCCGGTTATCTGGTCCAGGCCCCTCATGGTCAGCCCCAGACGGAAGTACGTCTGGGCCAGGCTGAGGCGCAGCTCCTCGGACTCGGCTCCCGGTGCCGCGTCGGCCATCCGTGACTTCAGGGTTGCCGCCTCCTCGACGATGATCTTGAGGGGCGAGGAGCGTTGCCGGTCGATCCCCGCGGTCAGAAGCTCCCAGCGCTCCCTCGCCTCCGCCAGGTCGCCCCGGGCCACGGACACCGATACAGCGGACAGACTGAGAAGGAAGCGCTCACTGCCCGCCACCTCCAAAACGTCTTCGGACAACCGGAACTGGATAAGCTCATCGGCGAGCTCGGGGTAGTCCCACGCCAGGGCCATGCTCACGTAAGGTGGCATGTAGCCGCCCTCCTCGAGGGCGACGGTACGGGCCTCGTCGACCTGGCCCCGTCGGAGATGGCATGCCACCAGCCCGCGGGCCACGTTCTTGCGCAGCTCGTTGATGGCCCACGGCAGGTCCTCGCGCTCCCGTAGGCCTGCAAGGCCCGCGGCCAGCAGGGGGGCGGCGGTATCGTGCTGCCCCACATCAACATAGGCGATGCCCAGCGATCCGAGTAGCGTCTCCCCCGTCCCTCCTGCCAGGCGGGCCTCCTCCAGTATCTGGATGGCCAGATCGACGTCGCCATGGTCGCGATGGCGTGTGGCCTCCTCGAGAGCCAGGCCCTCCAAAGTACCAACGCGAGCGCTGGGGGCGGCCGCGATCACAGTCAGGATGTAGCAGGCAGCGCATCCCAGGAGAAGGGCCCATCCCAGTCGGGGGCTAGACATCCACATCCCGCCTCTCGAGCACGATCCACGCGACGATCAGTGACACCAGGGTGTAGGCGCCCATGCATACCAGCC
>WJIW01000538.1 GCA_014730065.1 Armatimonadia bacterium
CTGGCCAGCTCGCGGCCGTGGGCGCGGAGCCCCCTAGTCGGTTCGAGGAGGTGCGGGAGATCGTCGAGCCGGTACCCTTCGAGTCGGCTGAGCTGGATCGGCTCCTGGACCGGCCGTACTTCTCCACGACACCTCTTCACTTCGAGTCCATCTACCCCTACTACACGGACCATAGAGCCACGGCGCGACTCCTGTGCGCTCGGGCTACGCTGCACGCACGCGATGGCGATGGCTCCGCCGCTCTCGATCAGCTTGAGACCTCCCTGCGGCTGGGTATCGCGACGCCCCGCGGTGAGCCCGCCATGGGGCGGGCGGTGGGTGGCGCCATCGTGGCCGGCACGGCTCTGGCCCACGGGTGTGTGGTGCCGAGCCTGAGTATCCCCCCCGATCGTCTGGCGGAGCATGCCCAGCAGTTGCGGCGGTTAGAGGATGAGTTGTGGCCGCTAACCGAGAGTATGCGCGCAGACTGGATCATGATTGACCAGTCACTGGCGTGGCTCAAGCAGTTCCCGGCTACTGAGCGGTTCGAGCGGATGTCCGCCGTTGACTACCAGCCAGCGGAGAGAGGGCGGCTAGGCTCTGCGAGCCAGGCCGTCGGATCCCACATCTTCGACCGCCTCCGCCCCATGGACGAGACGCGGCGGTGGGTGGCCGACTGCATGGCCGAGGCTATCGAGGCCATCGAAGGCGGGGCCGGAACCCCCGAGCTAGCGAAGCTCGGCGCCGAGATGGAGATCCGGGGCGATCAGCGCCGCGACATGATTGCTCAGATCGTCCTGCCCACCCGTCTGGATAGCGCATTGCGGAAGTGGGCTCTGCAGAAGACTACCCTCCGGGCCATGCGCGCCGTCGCTCTGCTCGAGCACCACCGGATGGTGCACGGGGCCTACCCCGCGTCCCTCGCCGAGATCGAGACGTACCAGGAAGAGGGGCTGCCACTGGACGCGCTCTGGGGCGACGAGCTGAGCTACCGCTTGGTCGGGGACTCATACGTCCTCTGGTCGCCCGGCCCCGATGGGGTCGATGACGGCGCACCGGCCATGGACCCCAAGCCGGAGAGGTACGACGAATGGCCCGACGACGTCTACTACCCACCGTACTATTGCCGCAGGGCCGATCTGGACGAGAGACCCGACCCCGCTATGCCCGTTGATCCGGCCGGGTCAGGATGACCGACTCACCCCGGGCCACGCCCTTCAGGCCCGCCAGCTTCGCGCCCAGGTCCCTGATCTCACCCGCCGTGCCCCGCACGAAGATCGCCTCGGCGCAGTGGTCGGAATCCACGTGCATGTGGGTCGAGCAGACCACGTCGATGGACGTATCGTGCTGGATGTCGATCAGCCGGTTCACCAGATCGGGCTTGTGGTGGTCGTACATGACGATCACGACACCGAAGGCCGCTTGGTCATCTCGGGCCAGAGCGTCGTCCGCCAGCTCCGCCCGGACCAAGTCCCGAATCGCCTCCGACCGGTTGGAGTAGCCCTGCCGGTCCAGCAAGCTGTCGAAGGCGCCGAGAAGCTCGGAGTCCATCGCGACGCCGAAACGCTCAAGAGCCATGGATGCCCCCATTGGTGAGTGGCGGTTGCGAGAGTCTAGCACGGAGCGGCGGATCTGTCAGCGCGCCACCCCCTCCCAAAGAGGTATGAAGGGTTGGATTCGAGCCCATCCGAACCGACGAGCTTCTCCGGGGAAAACGACGCTCCGCCGCGTGCAGCGGCGGTTGTGGAGGAGCGCTGAGAGGTAGTGGGCGTTGTGCGGATGTGTCTTGTGCTACTGGCGTTGCTCATCTCGGCGGGGTGCGCGCTGGCCCAGTCGGAGGATCCCTCCTCCCAGGCGGCCCCGACGGCTCTGTCTTCCGAGGAGCGCGCGGCTCTGGAGCAGCGGGTAGCGGACCTGGAGGCCGAGCTGGCGGAGCTGAAGGACCTGCTCCTGGCCATAGGCTCCACGCCTCCACAGGCGGCAACCCAGTCCGTTGCCGTGGTCGAGGAGGAAGAGGAGGATTACCCGACATCGGATTACTCCGGCAGCGCCATGCTCGAGTACCGTCATCTCTTCAACGAGCCGGGCGTGAACACCGGGCGCATCCGGCGGGCCAGAGTCACCTTCCGTGGCGATCTGTCCGATGACACCAGCTACAAGATGGACGTGGACGGAACGGGCGGCGCGCGCGACCTGCTCCGTGACTTCTACATCCGATACAACGCATCGGACAGCAGCACCTGGAAGATCGGTCAGTTCAAGATGCCCCAGGGCTACGCCCAGATGCTGTCCCGTATGGACCAGCCCCTGCCCGAGCGGCCCCTGGTGAGCGAGGGTGCGACCTGGAATGGCGCCGACTTCTTCATGCTCGCCGCCGACCGGCACCTCGGCGTGCAGTACCAATACGAGGATGATGACGGGCGGAACACCGTCCAGGCCGCCATCTTCGGCGGCGCCGGGCGCAACACCCGGGACGAGAACTCAAGCAAGGACTTCGCCATCCGGTACCAGTACGCCGATGAGGACGACCGCCACCAGGCGGCCATCTCCTACCGAATGGGTCAGCAGTACGATCCCACGGTGGCCGGGAACTACCTCCAGACCTGGGGCCTGGAGTACCGCTACCACGGTCACAAGCATTGGCTGGAGACGGAGTGGATGACGGGCCAGGCCCGAGGGAATGGCGCCCTCGTTGGCGAATGCGGCGGATACATACAGTGGATCTACTGGCCCGATGGTACCAACCGCTACGCCTACTGGCCCAGTAAGGGCTCGGGAGACGAGTACTGGACCCTGCGCCTTGAGCGCATCGCCCGTACGGCGAACCCCGGTAACCGAGCGAGCGTGGCGTGGCTCGGCTACACGCGGTTCCTGGAGGACGATTGGAAGGCTCAGCTCGCCTTCGGCTACCAGCGCGGCGAGCAGCGACTGTATCTGACGAACTACTGGAAGTTCTGAGTTAGCCGCAAAGACGGCGACTCGACGCGGGGGAGGGGCGTGAGCCGCTCCCCCGCACTCATGTGGGAGGCCCCATGCCCGCCATCATCGCCCTGCTGCTCTGCACCCTCGCGCCCCTGGAGCCCCAGCTCTACGACGACCTGGGTGATCCCGATCGCTCGCCACATCTAATCACGGGGTCCCCTTACACCTTCGGCGAGGCTACCGTCGATGCACAGGAGTCGGCTCGCACCGTCGCCTTCGACCCTCAGGCCGTTGTGCTCCGATACGAGGAGCTCGACGCCAGCGCCGAGTACGCCCTCCGGGTGACGTACGCTACCGAGCGCGATGGCCCCCGTACGCAGCGGCTAACCTGCGAGGGCGTCGAGCTGCACGGGCCCAGGGAGCTGCCTCGCGGCTCGTCGGAGGTCCTCGATCTGCCGGTGCCCGGCTCCGCCGTGCAGGATCGCGTCCTGGAGCTGTCTTTCGAGAGGGTCGCGGGGCCTAACGCGGTGGTCTCCGAGGTCTGGCTACTGTCCGACGAGTCGATCAAGGAGCGGCACCTGGCGGCCCACGGCGATCTGCGGGGCAACCTAACGGCCCTCGTCCTCGATGGTCTCCCGCCCCATCGATGCACTGACGACTACCTCACCGCCCTCTAGCTGACCGGCGAGGTCGAGGGACACCGCTCCCGCCTCATCCGTCTCGCCCTGCACGACCTCGCCATCGGGCAGCTTGATGGTCAGCTCGACGTCGGGTAGCGGCTCCATGAGACCATCAACGACGAGCGCGGTTAGGTTGCCCCGCAGATCGCCGTGGGCCGCCAGGTGCCACTCGTCGATCGGCTCGTCGGACAGTAGCCAGACCTCGGAGACGACCGCGTTAGGCCCCGCGACCCTCTCGAAAGACAGCTCCAGGACGCCATCTTGCAC
>WJIW01000539.1 GCA_014730065.1 Armatimonadia bacterium
CGTGGGGCCCCCCCTGTTAGGCCCCTTCGGTGGAAGGGCGACGGCGAGCGCTGGCCCGGCGACCCGGCCGCTCACCCTTCCCGGCTTAGGTACCACTCCACGAACTTCGGGACCCCTTCAGGGATCGTCACCTTAGGGTCGTAGCCCAGGTGCTCTCGGGCCCGGCTGATGTCGGCCAGCGTTCGGGGGACGTCGCCGTCGGCGGGCGGGGCCTTCTCCACCTTGGCCTCCTTGCCCAGGGCCTTCTCGATCTCCGCCACCAGATCCGTTAGGTAAGTCGGCCGGCCGCCACCCAGGTTGAACACGCCCCAGGGCGAGGCGTCGTATCCGATGCCGCGCACGAACCCGTCCACGATGTCATCCACATAGGTGTAGTCCCGGTAGGTCTCGCCGTGGGCATAGAGCTGGATGGTCTCGCCCTCGAGGATCATGCGCGTGAACTTGTGGATGGCCATGTCCGGCCTCTGCCTCGGGCCATACACGGTGAACAGCCGGAACACGTGGATGGGCAGATCGTAGACCTGGCTGTAGGTGTGGCACATGGCTTCCATGCCCAGCTTGCTGGCGGCGTACGGGGAGACGATGGACGTGAGCGGCGCGTCCTCCCTGAAGGGCACTTCGGTCTCGGCGCCATACACAGATGATGTGGAGGCGATCAGGAGATGGGGCTGGCAGGTGTCCCTGGCCGCGTCGAGGAGATTCAGGGTGCCGTGGATGTTCACATCCACGTAGATCCGCGGTTCCTCCAGGGAGGGCCGCACGCCGGCTCGGGCCGCGATGTGTACGACCGCATCGGGCTGGACTTCCTCCAGCAGCTCCCGCACGTCGCTCTGGTCCCTCAGATCGCCCTCGAAGAGGCGGTACGCGGGATGCTGCAGGGCCGGCTCGATGTTCCGCCGCTTGGCCGCCGGCGAGTAGTACTCGTCGAAGTTGTCCAGACACCCCACCTCGTGGCCCATGTCCAGGAGTCGATCCACCAGGGTGGATCCGATGAAGCCCGCTCCGCCTGTCACGATGATCCGCACGGTAGCTACCATCCCCTCCGCTGTCTCCGCGATCCGGCCAACCTGTTCGGACGAGGGCCCGCGGTGGCCTTCAGCCCCCCGCCTACCCGTTCAGGAGGCCACCCGCTATAATGGCCCGACCACTGTGCTGGTGGTAGTTCGTGATCGTAGATGAGCCACTCGCGCGCATCTCGGATGGGGCGCGTGGCGATGCGACAACTAGGGGGCGGCGGGCGTATGGGCCAAGGATTCACCACGCGACAAGGAATGCCACTGTCGGCCAGGGTCATGGCAGCCCTGGAGGGGGGCGCCAGCGAGGGCATGACCGAGGAGGACGTGGCGGGCGTCCTTCAGGAGCTTCGGTCGGTGTGCCGAGGGACGCTCCTCGTCCTACGAGACCTGGGATACGTGGAGCCGGTGCACACCGACGCCGGCTGGCGCCTTACCGAGGCGGGACGAGCCTGGTCACAGTCCTCGGGCGGGAGTGAGTCACCCGTCATGTCGGCGCCCGCTCCTCGGCCTTGTGAGCTGTGTGGCGAGGCGGTGCCGGCACTGTGGGCCGATGAGTACCGCTTGTGTGCGCTTTGTACCGGCAATCCGGAGACTGAAGCCCTGGGATACGACAGCGCCGGAAGGCTGCGCGGCTGACCGGCTCCCGCCGCACAGATTCCGTCTCCCAGCCAGCCGTGCGTGTGGAAGACATACTTCTGCTGGGTCCGCTTCGAACGGAATAAGAGCGGCATCCGGGGGGATGCAGGATGGGGTACTTCGTGGACGCTGCCACCGTCGAGGCGTCTCGCCGCCTGGCCGACGCCCTGGCCGACTACCGCCGCGCCGCAAGCCACCTGAGCCATGGGTATGAACCGATGGGGCCCTTCAACGAGCTCCCGGCCGATCAGCGTGCCCACAGGCAGGAGATCAAGGCCAGAGTGTGCGAAGCTCTACATGACGCGTGGGCCGCTCGGCGCCGGTACATGACGGGCGGTGAGGGCCCACGAAGGTCCATGGGCGCCGGAGGTAGCTAGGCTTGAGGTTCCTGCTCAAACCCGTACGAAGCCTACGACACAGGGCCGGCCGCATCCGGGCGATGGCGCGAGCCAGACGGCTGTGCCGGGAGGCCGATCCCGCTTCTCGGGCCGAAGGCTTGCGGACATTGGGCCAGCTCGGCATGCCCGCCGCGCTGCCTACTCTGATGGCGGCTCTGGACGACGAAGATGCGGCGGTGCGCCAAGAGGCCATCTCCGCCATCGGCAGGCTCGACGGACAGGCGAACGAAGCCGTTCCCACTCTCATCGAGTGCTTGGGGTCCGACCATCCCCCAACCGCCCACCGCGCCGCCTGGGCCTTGGGTGACATCGGCGATCGGCGCGCCACCGAGCCGCTACTGGAGATGCTTCGCCATGCCCCGGACCGCCGCACTCGGCTGATCGCCCTCCAGAACCTGCGGCGGCTAGCCGATCCCCAGGCCGCCGATGAGGTCGCCGGACTCATCGCCGAGGACGACCCCGAGATCGTACGCGGGGCGGTTCAGATGCTGGCGTCCATCGACCCCGAGGACGCGGCCCGGCGGGTCGGGGCCGAGCTTCGCCGTATGGCCGACTGCGGCACACTCACGGGCGAGCCCGGCGGAGCGGGCTACGATGCCGAGGGCCGCAGCCAGCGTGCCCGGTCACTGGGCCGCGCGCTACGCCACGCGGGCGGCCCGGAGCTTATGGACGCGGCGGCGGCCATGGTAGAGGGCGTATCTCTTCGCGAGGTGTGGGTCGGCGTGGATCCTCGGCAGGTCCCGCTCCCGGCGCCACCTGCTGGGTCGACGCCCCCGCCATAGAGGCGGTAGCGTTTGCCCGAGAGGAAGGCAAAGACACAGAGGTCCGCGATCACGTCAGCAAGCAGCTATGGGCTGGGGCCCGGATGATCGCACCTACGCCACCCCGGGAGGGCGATCCGCCCCTTGCCCCGAATCAAGTACCCTACTCCTACCAGGGCCGGGGCAATGGCGATGCCAGGCGACCTCGACAACACCCCCCGAGACTCCCCAGAGCCCTCGCCCGAGGCGCTCTCTCCCAGTGGCGCGCCGGGCCGAGCCGCCCGAGTCGAAGGCGCCGGCCGCTGCGACCGCTTGGCGGATTCGCCCTATGGCGAGCTGTACTGGTTCGAAGGCCGCCGAGCCGGCTTTCCGTCCCCCTCGAGCTGGTGGCGGTTCGATGGCGCGGGCATCGTGGGCACCGCCGCCCGTCCCAATGCGCCCGCCGAATCCACCGCCGCCGCCGCCGTCGATGCCGCCCGCCAGGCCCTGGCCCGGGGAGCCAGCCCCGCCGAGGTGGGGCAGGACACGCGCAGCGTCTCAAGGGTCGTCGGTAAGGCCATCCGCTCGGCCAGCAAAGCCGTGCGGGCCCGGGCCGCCGCCAGCGACGAGCCCATCCCCCACACATGCTCCCTTATGGTCGCCGCCGTTCAGAAGCGGACCGCCGCCGTGGGCCGGGCGGGCGAGGGCGGGGCGTACCTCATTCGGAGCGGCATCTGCCAGCGGGTGTCCGAGGTGGCCGACGACCATTCCGGCCCGGCCGACGAGACCCCCGATCTCCTCGGCGACAACGACGGCGTCACCCCCGCCATCTGGACCCTCTCCGTCGAGGCGGGCGACCTGCTGCTACTGCTCTCCGGCGGCGCCGAGCAGGCCATCGGCGATCCCGACGAGATCGAGGACTTCATCTCCGAGTGCGGCACCCTCGAGGAGGCCTGTGAGCGCATACTCGTCGAGGCCAAACTTAGGAAGGCCGAGGGCGCCAACTCCGTGGTCCTCCTGGGCGTCGACCTGGACCCCGCAAGCGCGCTCTTCGTCGATCCCTCCAGGGACCGGCTTCCCTACTACTTCGCCCTCCGGGGCGCCGAGCTACAAGGGCCCGCCGGCCCCCAGCTCGCCAGTGGGCGGGATCTGCTACAGCTCATGGGCCCCGGCGGCTCCGGGCAGCCCGCGGCCCAGGCACTGGAGGGTGGGCCATCCCGCGCCGAGCCCCCTCCCGGGCCCCAGCCGCCTCCTACGACCCCGCGCCCCGGCGATCCCCCGCCCCCTCGGCCGGGCTCGGTCGTCCGCGAGGAGCCGGTGCCGACC
>WJIW01000540.1 GCA_014730065.1 Armatimonadia bacterium
ATGGCCAGCGGCTTCTCGTCGGCAGTGAGCGGCATCGAGGCAGCGGTTCTGCGGCAGGACGTGACCGCCAACAACGTGGCCAACGTCAACACGCCGGGGTTCATGCGCAGCCGGGTCAACCAGGTCGAGCGCGCCGGCGGAGGCACGGCGGTGGCCTCCATCAGTCGCGACACCCGGCCCGGTCCGTCCATCGTCACCGAGCGCCCCACGGACATCGGCGTGCGGGGCGACGCCTTCATTGAGGTTCAGGGCCCCAACGGACGATCCCAGTACACTCGCTCGGCCAGCCTCCGCATCGACTCCGAAGGCTTCCTCGCTCTGCCCTCTGGCCAGCGTATCTCGGGCGCGCCTCAGGTTCCCCCGAACGCCGAGAGCCTGGCCATCAACGCCGACGGCAGCGTGGTGGCTCGCACGCCGGACATACTTAGGGTGCTCGGCAGGCTGAACGTGGTACGGTTCTCCAATGCCGAGGGGCTACAAGCGGTGGGCGGCAATCTCTTCGAGGAGACGGCCGCATCGGGCCCGCCCATGGCTCTACCCTTTCCGGCGCTGGTTCCGGGCGAGCTGGTGGGCGCCAACACCGATCTGGCAGCGGAGATCATCGAGAGTATCCTGGCCCGGGCGGGCCTGGACGTGAATGTGGAAGCATTCCAGACCTTGGACGATATGAGCGGCACCATTCTGGATATGGCCCGCTAGCCGCGGGGCAGCGAGTTTCGCGACCCGAGCGGTAACGAATCGCCCGCTGAACCCATGTCATGTACGGGTGGACAGATACAGGGGTCCAGGGGCGGCGGGCTACCCGCCGCCCCGTTGGGCTTCCGCTACGGTACTGCGTGCCCGCCTACTTCATGCTGGGAGGCAGCTTCAGCTCGGACTTGTCGATGGGCTTTAGACACAAGAACCAGTCGTGGCAGGCGTATCCGCCCGAGTCGGCCCCCTCGACGCGCTCCTTGGCCAGCCCGCAAGTGCCCGGCGGCGGCACGATGACATCATCGCCCGGACGCCAGTTGGCCGGGGTGGCGCAGCTCTTCTCATCGGCGGTCTGGAGTGCGACGACAACACGCAGCAGCTCGTCGAAGTTCCGGCCCAGAGACAGCGGGTAGTACAGGATCGCCCGGATCTTCGCCTCGGGATCGATGACGAAGACGGCGCGAACGGCGTGGGTGTCGTCCTCCGACGGCTGGACCATGCCGTACTTGGCCGCTACCTCCATCTTCAAGTCGGCGATGACGGGGAAGGTGACCTCCAGCCCCTTCATCCCCTTGAACTCGATCTTCTCCTGAATGGTCCGCAGCCAGGCGATGTGGCTGTAGTTGCTGTCGATGGACAGGCCAATGAGCTCGCAGTTCACGGCCTTGAACTCATCCACCATGCTGGCGAAGGTCATGAACTCCGTGGTGCATACGGGCGTGAAGTCCGCAGGGTGGCTGAACAGCATGACCCACTTGCCTTGGTAGTCGCCGGGGAAGTCGATCTGGCCTTGGGTGGTTGTCGCGCTAAAGCTGGGAGCCGTCTCCCCGATAAGGGGTAGCTTCTCCTGATTGTGCTCGGTTGTCTGGGTGTCCTCGCTCATTGGGTGAGCTCCTTCCGCTGCTGGCGGGCCGATGGCCGGATGGCGCAACCGGCCTCACTTAGCTGCAACAAACATCTAGGTGCCTGTTCGCGGGAGGGAGTGGCGTGACCTGCGGGGCTGGGCGCGGCGGGCCTTAGAGCGAGGACAGAAGCTCCTTGGAGCGGGACCTGGAGACGGTGACGACCAGGCCTTCGGCCTCCCGTAGGACCACGTCGTACGAGCCGTCCCCGTTGGGGATCAGGTGCTCGATGTAGGCCACGTTGATGAGAGCGCTGCGGTTGGCCCTTACGAAGCCCCGATCGCCCAGGCGCTCCTCCAGGCTGTCCAGGGTGTAGTAGGTGGGCCACTCGGATTCGGCGGTACGTAGCACGACTCGGCGATCCTTGCGCTCGACACAGATGACGGTCTCGGGATCCACCAGCCGCACGGTGCCCTCGTCGTAGTCTTTGACGGGCAGCCAGCGCACCCGGGTGCCGCCGGCCTGGGACTCCAGGGTTTCGAGCTTGGTGGAGATGGCGTTGATGCGGGCGCGCAGCTCCTCGACGGCGGGCTGTCGCTGCTCCAGGGCTCGGCCGATGCGGTCCAGCATCTCCTCGATACGGTCGCGAAGCGCCTGGGTATCGGTCTGCTTGACGACGTAGTCCACCGCATCCAGCTCGAAGGCCTTGGCGGCGTACTCATCGTGTCCGCTGATGAAGGCGACGACGGGCGGGTCCTCCGAGTTGAGGACCATCTCCGCTACCTCCACGCCGCCGAGCTTCGGCATCTCGATGTCGAGGAAGAGCACATCGGGGGACTCCTCTTCCCACGCCTCCACGGCTTCGGCGCCATCGGAGACCACTCTCACGACCTGAACCCTATCGGTGTCCTCCAGGATCCGCTTGAGCAGCTTGGCGAAGGTAGGCTCATCATCGGCAATGACAGCTCGGATCATGGTCAGCCTCATCCGTGTTCCGCAGGGTGTGGCTCGGCCAGGGTGCGGCAGCACCTTCGTACATATTGGTGTTTCGACCGAACCGGCCCCCGACTCCTTCCCGATCCGCCCCGCGTCATTCGTCCATGACCGGGATGGTGAACAAGAAGGCGGCGCCCTTGCCGGGCTCGGATTCGACCCTAATGGTGCCGCCATGGCGCTCCACGATCTTCTTGCATATGGCCAGGCCCACACCGGTGCCGGGGTACTGATCGGCTCGGTGGAGGCGGCGGAAGATCTCGAAGATGCGGGCGGCGTGGCGGGGCTCCAGGCCGATACCGTTGTCGCGCACGGAGAACAGCCACATGCCATCCTGGCGACAGGCACTGACCTCGATGGTCAGGGGCTCGTCGCCCCGGAACTTGATGGCATTGCTGATGAGGTTCTGGAAGAGCTGGGTGAGCTGAGAGGGATCGGCCTCGATCACGGGGAGATCGCCCACGGCCACCTCGGCTTGGCTCTCGGCCACGGCGGCCCCGAGGTTCTCCAGGGCCCACTCCACAGCCTCCTCGCTGGCAACGGGCCGGAAGTCCTTGCCCCGGGTGCCGACCCTGGAGTAGGCCAGCAGGTCGTTGATGAGCTGCTCCATCCGCCGGGCGCCCGTCACTCCTTGCTCGACGAGCTCCTGGGCTTCCGCCGGCAGCGAGTCGCCGTAGTCCATGGCCAGCAGCTCCATGCTGCTCGATACGGTCCGGAGGGGCTCCTTCAGATCGTGGGACGCGATGTAAGCGAACTGCTCCAGCTCCACGTTGGAGCGCTCCAGCTCGGCCAGGGCCTGCTCCCTCTCGGCCTCGGCCTGCTTGCGGTCGGTCACGTCCCGGCCTACCGCCTGATAGCCCAGGTGCTCATTGCGGGTGTCGTACAGGGCCCGGCAGGTCCAGTTCAGCCAGCAGATCTCACCCGAGGGCCCCTCGACGCGGTACTCAACCGTGCCGACAGGGTTCTCGAGCCGCAGCTCGCGGAAGAAGCGATCCACCATCTCTCGATCCTCGGGGTGGACCGCGATGAGGCAGTTGCTGCCGATGATCTCGTCATCGCTCACGCCGAACTGGGCGCAGAAGGCCTCGTTGACGAAGACGGCGGTCATGTCCGACAGGCAGCGGAAGATGAGCTCGGTCTGGTCCTCGACGATGCCGCGGTACCGCGCTTCACTCTCGGCCAGGGCGCGGTGCGCTTCCCGCAGCTCCTCGGTGCGTTCGGCGACGCGCTCTTCCAGGTGCTCGTAGGCCTCGCGCAGGGCCTCCTCGGCCAGCCGGCGCTCCAAGGCGCCGCCCACGGTCTGGGCCATGGCGCCCAGGAGCTGGTGGTCACGGGCCGCCAGGGGGGCGAGACCGGGCTCACTGGGGGCAATCGCGATGCGGCCCCTGCTCCGTCCCCCGGCGAAGATGTCGGAGGTGAGGCAGGCCTGGTCTTCGGACAGATCCCGGTCGCCATGGGCGTCGCCGTCGAAGACCACCAGAGCCCAGCGGCGCATGTCCTCGAAGCTCCACTGCACCACCTCGGCGGAGCTGGCCAGCATGTCCCGGATGCTCGACTGAGCCGCCAGGGCATCCCGGAGCCTGGCGATAACGCATAGCTCGCGGCTGACGGCCTCGCTCTGGGCCCACGGGATCGCTCGAACCACGCTCCGGGCGTAGGCGGCAGCCAGTTGAGCCAGAACTTCCAGGTCGCCCCCGGAGTAACCGCCCGGCGAGCCGGCGGCGAGGATCCCGCCCACCACGGTGGCCTCATCGAGGGCCGGGGCCCAGGCCATGGGCTCCGCACCGTCACATTCGAGGATGAAGGGCTCCGTGCGCTGGCTGCACTCACCCCAGGCCCGATTCAGGTCCGCGGACTCAGACCCCGTGCGGACCAGCTCGGCCAAGGCCAAGGGCGCTCGAGATATGGAATCCACGGCGGCGACCCACACGGCGGGGCTGGTGGTGAGGTCGGCGGCGCGAGCAGCCACCAGCCGCCCGCTCTCCGTGAGAGCCAGATGCCCCGATAGCTGGCGCTCCAGGTCCAGAAGCTCGCGTTCGATCACGATGCACCCTTCCCGCTTACGCCCCGGGCTGCAGCTCGGCCCTCGGGCAACAGTATCGTAACGATAGCGGGGGAATGGGGGTTCTGGGAAGCGCGAGTCCCTAGATGGAGTCCGGCAGCCGGGCGATGCGGAGCCAGAAGTCCTCGATGGACTTCACCGCGGCCATGAACTCGGAGAGGCTCGACGGCTTCACGATGTAGCAGTTGGCATACAGTGAGTAAGCCCGCCGCACGTCGTCACCATCATCGGAGGTAGTCAGTACGACGACGGGGATCTGGCGAAGCTGCTCGTCGGCCTTGACGGACTCCAGCACCTCGAAGCCGTGGAGGGTGGGCAGATTGAGGTCCAGTAGGATGAGGTCCGGAAGCCGGGAGGCAACGGCGGCCTTCTTCCGGAGAAGGGTGAGGGCCTCGTCGCCATCGCGCGCCACCGCCAAGGAGGTGGGCACACTCCAGGCGTCCACGGCTCGGGCGGTGAGCCGGGCATCGGCGAGGCTGTCCTCTACTAGGAGGATCTGGACCTCACGTAGCGAGTCTCGGAGGGCGCCGGACTCGCCTCTGGGATATCTGGATGACCACACCTCTGCGCTCATGCCTTCCGTTATACCCCCGGGAGGGTAACACCCCACCGTCCCGGCGCTGAACAGCGTATTGGCCGTCCGGGCGGCCAGTCTGGGCGACTGAGCGGCACCGATGGCATCCTATTCAACGGGCCCCGGCCAGGGGGAGTTCGATCCATGGGGAATACGTGGAAGGCCGCGTCCGTCCTCACTAGCAAACCCGTCCCCCGCGCGTATCGCACACTGGCTGCGTGAGGCGAGCCGGCGGACCATAGGGAAGCGTCTTACAGTAAGAGTAGACCTCAACTCTCGGAGGAGATGAGTCGAATGGTGCGCTTGCTGCATGCTGCACTTCCGCTGGCACTGGGAGTCGCCGCCGTCCTGGCGGGTGGCTGCGCGAGCGGCGGCGATGCCGCCGACGGCGGCGCCACGGATGCCGAGCTTGCCCACGCCTACGTGGCAGCCTTGGGCGGTCTGGCCCTGGATGCCGCCGCGCTGGAGGAGGCCAGTGCCGAGATGGGCGCCAGCACCGCCAGCAACGAAGCTGGCCAGACGGACCGTACGCGCCTCAACGACGGGGGAGAGTGCTACCGCAACGGCGAGGGTGAGATGGTCGTCGAGGGCCCCGGCCGGGGCATGGTTGTGGGCACGCCCGAAGGACCCCGCCAGGTGCGGTGGGGCAATGGTTGGGTCGACGGCGAGTACGAGCCGGGCCAGGGCCAGGCCAGCCGTGATCGCATCCGCCTCCGACTGCGCTCGGGCGAGTGCATTGTCGAGCCGCCCGAGAACCCGGGCCAGGGCCCGCTGAGCTGCCGGGCTCCCGGCGGCTGGGCGTTCACCGTCGAGGAGACCGACGGGGAGAGCAGCGCGGTCACCACGTACACGGTCACCGTGGGCACGAAGGTCGTGCTCGTCGCCGAGCGGGAAGACGGCTCGCTGGTGGTCACCCAGCCCGATGGCTCGCTATGGACGGTGGGGGTGCAGGACGATGGCACCATCCTGGCGACCAGTCCGGCTGGGCATGAGTGGGTGCTGACCATCACCGACGACAAGCTGGTGGCCACCGGCGGCGCGACAGGCCGCACCTTCGAACTCAGCCCCCAGTAAGGGCCGGGCACGTTCGGGCAGCGGACGAGCGGCCCCTACGCGAGTCGCTCGTCCCGCTCCTGAGAGTAAAGCTCCGATAGGCCCAGAAGCTCCAGCTCGGGCAGGTCCTCCTCGTCGAGGCCATGCTCGGGCTGGCTATCGGCGAGATCGAGAAGGTAGTCCACTGGCTCGCTCGTATCGGGTATACCCTCGGCCACGCGCCGGGATAGGGGCGTGTGGCGCAGCAGTGCGCTGCCGCCGACGGCGCGCAGGATTCCATGCCAGCTTGGGCTCACGAGGCTTGCTCCTCCCGGGGTCTGGTGGCGGTTGGCTCCATCCCGCGCAGCTCCATGATCTTCGCCGCGATTCGCCGCTGGCCGGTGGTGGCTCTGGCCAAGGCCTCCCTGAGGTTTCGTATCGCGTTCTCCGTATGGCCCTGCGCCTCGGCGGCGCGAGCCCACAGCAGGTACGGAGCGGGGGCCCAGGGCACCAGGCCGACCAGCTTGGTGGCGAGACGTGCGGCGATGTCGTCCTCGCCGGCGGCGAGATGCTGCTGGATCTGCCGGACTATGGGCTCGGCCCGACCCCGGCGGTCACGTCGATCCTTATCGCTGGCCCTGCGGCGCGCGGCCCGGGCGCGCTCCGGGTCGAACCGCTCGGCGGCGGCATAGCACTCGGCGGCGTCCCGGTAGTGGCCCAGCCGCTCGTAGACGGCCCCGCGCACCAGGTCGGCGGCGCCCGCGTCGGGATCGAGGGATTCCAGCGCGGCCGCCACACTGAGAGCCAAGGCGGCCTCGCCACTGGCCAGGTGACGGCTGGCACGCATCAGATAGGCCCGGCGCAGCGCCGGGCGGCTGGCCTGGCCGGGAACCTTCTCTAGGAGGCGCCGGAGCTGGCGCCTGGCGCGCTTGTGCTCGGGAGCTTGGTCCAGAGCATCCTGAAGACAGGCCTCTGCCTCGCCGAGGAGCCCTCGGCTCTCGCAGAGGCGGCTCAGGTCGCAAAGCTGGTCCGGCTTGCGGCCGCCAACCAAGCAAGCCGCCAGTGCCGCTGCCAGACTATCGTCCCCCTGGCCCATGCCATCGTATACTGACGATAGCGTCCCGAGGAGGTCGGCGCTGAGGTCGCCTTGGCTCAGGGCCTCGAGGCACAACTCCTCGGCCACCCGATGCTGACCTCGTGCGTGCAGATGAGCGGCCGCACACCGGGTTGCGGTGGGCACGGAAACACCCCCATGAAGAGGTATATCTAACCTTTAGCTATATAGCCTACACAAAGCCCATCTCCTGCTCAATCCTCGCATTAGGGTTGAAATTCGTTGGACTGCGCCGATTCAGTACGGCGCGGGCCCCATGAGCTCCAAAGCCCTCTCGGCTTCCTTCCTGCCATAGTCGGGCCCGGCGGCCAGTACCGCCGCCTCGTATTCCCTGAAGTACTCCAGCGCGGGGATCAGCCATGCCTTGGCCCCGTACCTCGGCGAGCCCTCGCCCACCCGGCGCCAGTCCTCGAGGAACCAGCGGGTGAGGCGGACCTCGGCCTCCTTCGCAAGCTCGGGGATGCCGGCCATCCTCAAGTCGGGCGTGTCGTAGCTCCGTGAGAGGGCCCGGAGCCGGTCTACGGCTTCCGAGACCAGCCGCCCCGCCTCGCCCGCCCCGTTGGCCATGTGTGAGCGCAGGAGCGCCAGGATGCCGAGGGCGCGCCATTCGACGTAGGCCGTCTCACTCATGAAGCGCGCGGGCAAGGCCGCCTCATCGTCGGGCAGGCTCGCCATGGCGAAGGACCGGGCCGAGCAAGCGCACTCGAGCCACTCGCTGGCCGTGTTGATCCAGCCCCGAAGCCACTCCTTGTCCAGCTCGCCCGCCTCCTCGGCCATCCGGATCCGTTGCTCCATGGACCTCTCCGAAAGGGGCAGGGACAGCTCCGGCACCAGACTGGCGCCCATGCGGTCATAGGCGCGGGCCATACCCTCGGCCCAGTAGGCTCCATACCGTCTCCGGGCGTAGTCGAGGCGGTGGTCAGCCGGCTCCAGGTCGGCGTTCCAACCCAGCTCGGCGGCGTAGTCGCTCAGGTTACTGGAGGTGTTGGCCAGGACGTTCATGGCGATGGCGCCGCAAGCTCCACCCGCCTTGGCCTCGGACCACACGCCGTGCAGCTCCGCGCCCTTGGCCGTAACGCTAACCGGAGGGTAGTGGCCAGTGCGGCTAACATGCACCAGGGGCATCCATGGTCTATCGCCCGAGGCGAGGCCGCCCCAGTCGTCCTCCACACGAATGCCCGAATCCCAGTCCACCACGCCGACCTCGGGAGGCAGGGCACGGAACAGGCTACGCCACTCCTCCCAGTTCTCCTCGGGGTCGGGAGTGGTGGGCGTGTCGATGAAGACCCGGCCGTCGGGGTCCAGGTTGGAGAGCACGCGCACGGCATCCAGGGCCGGCACGCTGCGGTCACGGATGTGCTCACAGGTCGTCTGGCGGTGTCCGTAGGCCGATATGAGGTATAGCTGGTCGTCGCCGGGGGGATGCTTCTCCAGGATGTGGCCCCAGAACAGCTCCATGATGTCCTGGCACTCCGGGTCGCCCGGACACACCGACACCGAGTTGGTGGGCTGGGGATGCAGAACCAGATCGGGGCGGGTCTTGGCGTAGGACTGGGGCAGCACACTGTACATGAAGCGG
>WJIW01000541.1 GCA_014730065.1 Armatimonadia bacterium
ATGATAAGAGCAACGTATCACCTTTTTGGAAGACACATTAA
This sequence comes from Armatimonadia bacterium, assembly GCA_014730065.1. Taxonomy (GTDB): domain Bacteria; phylum Armatimonadota; class Zipacnadia; order UBA1398; family UBA1398; genus UBA1398. The sequence goes on from WJIW01000541.1 coordinate 42, forward strand.
CCTAGCGCTAATGGGGCTCTGCCCCGAACCCCGCGAGAGGGTGCCCCCTCTCGACTCCCATTCGGGTGCCTCTGCTGGCGGAGTCATGGCCTGGGCCAGTGCATGACAGGAAGCCTCTTGCGAGAGCGGCTCCAGTACGCGTGCGTAACCAACTGTCACCACATCCTGGCCCCGGGATCGCCGATCTCGGGGCCAGTTCAGTTTGATGCCGCCTCGATGGCAAGGCGGGTCCAGTCGTGGAGACGCCGGGGGTGGCCGGCCAGTGTCTGTAGCTCCCGCAGCACGATCTGATACGGCCGCCCCGACAGCTTCCGGGTGCCCTCCACTAGGTCGCTCCGTAGGGTCTCCAGATCATCGGGGAACACCACATCGCTCGCCTTCTGCCGCCACATGATGACCACGCTTTCGGGCACCCGCTCCAGGAGCCGGTCCAGATCCGTCCACGCGCTACACACGAAGATCCTGAGGTTGGGGATGCGGAGGACGCCGTCGATCTTGTGGGTCAGGTCCTCGCAGCACCCGTAGCCCGTCAGGCCGTACCGCTCGAGGATGGGAAGCTGGTACTCCAGGAGGAACTCCTCCCACATCGCCGGGGATACATGGCCGAGCTCCTGGCTCTCGGTGAGGCACCAGAGGTTGTCGTACCCGGTGGCTCCGTCCTCGTGCTCCTGGCCGATGGGGTCGCTGCACATCATCGGGCCTAGGTTGTTCCGTGTAAGGCGGCCGGTGGCCAGGATGTCATCCATGGCCTGGAGGGTCGCGTCCCGGAGGAAGCCCATCAGGCGGTGCATGAGGCCTGGCTCCAAGGCCATGTCGAGCGAGATCTGCTCTAGCCCTCGGAGGTCGGCGGCGTAGCCTCCCAGCCGGGGCTGAAGGGGGCACTGGAGCGAGAGCCGGGGCGGCAGTGAGTCGCCCAGGATGTCGTGAACCCGCTCCATGCGGCGATCGGTCTCGGCCTGGTCCAGCTCGTACCGGGGCACCCTCAGCGAGTCGAAGTCGGCCTCGCACTTGAGGGGGGGATCGAAGGCCCAGGCTCCTCCCTCGGCGCCACTGGAATGGCGCTGCACATCCACTCCCCAGGTGTTGGCTGGGTCCACACGGAGCGCGGCACCCACCGGCCAGAACCCCTCGACGGGCGTGTCGTCGCCGATATCATGCTTGACGAGGGCCATGCGGAGAGCATGCTCGTATCCGCGAAGCTCGGGATCCTCGCACTCGAGGGCCTCGGGCGGCAGGATCTCCGACCACGCGCCGACTGGCCGGCACCATACCGGCGGACGGTCCGGCGTGCGGAGGGCGTTCACATCGCGCCAGCGCTGCTTGATCGCCTCGTTCTCGGGCGAAGCCGCGATGGCGGCCACCTCCTCGGCCAGGGCACGGACGAGGACTAGGTCGGTCGGGTTGAGTGTGGTCTGGGTCATGGGGGGATCACCATCCAGGAGTTAGCTACGCTCGGGTTCGATCGGCGCGACTAGCGCGAGTGACGCGCCATACGGTCGCCGCCCGTCCATAGTTATGGACATCATCCATAACTATGGACTCTGCCGTTCTTCGCTCGCCCAGATGTAATGCGCACCACGCTTCGCCCCGCGCAGCTGGAACTCGTCGTGCTTGCTTCGGAGCCGCTGCAAGAGGGCTTTCGCTTGGCCTTCCGTCAAGCTGCATAGGGCCATCACATCGCCTCGGGTGACCTTGCCGTGAGCCCTGACGTACTCAAGGACTAGGGCTTCCTGACGGAGAGGGTCGATGCCATGCGCTCGGACGTATCCTCCAGGCTCTCCGAGGCGACGGTAGATGGCGGAGGCCATATGGTAAGCTCGCCCCTTCCGTTCGCCCGTGGCCTCGACGAATCCCCTCTCAACCAAACTCTCGAGCGTGGCCCGTGCTTCCGCCATCCCCTTCTGGATCAGGCGCGCAACTGCGTCGGCATCCGTGCGCCGCTCATGTAGCAGGAGATTGAGAACGAGTATGTGGTCGAGGGTGAGGGGTGTCTGCGCTCGCTCCTGCTCGTAGACCAGGGCCGCGAACTCCAGTGAGGCCCCGCCACCTCGGAGCAGCAGTCGCACCCCGGTGGAGTCGCTCCGGCTGTAATCGGGGATGGGCCTGCCATATGACACCTGGCCTCGGTAGATCTTGTCCACGCCTCTGGCCACCTGCTCGACCAGTCCCACACGTCTGCATGCCTCCATGAGCCGAGCGTTCCGTGGCCGGGGTTCGTGGGTGAGCACGTTCTGAGGGGTTATTCCTTCCGGGAAGCCGCCCGGGTTGGCGATCGCGATGTGGTCGGCGTGCCACTGAATGTAGACATCGTGTTTCTCGGCGTACTGCCTATGTAGCAGTGCGTTGAGTACTGCTTCCCGATACCCCTCTGGCGAGTAGTCCGGCACCGGCAGGCGGACCATGCCCACCAACACCTCACGCTCCTCATTGCGTGCGACGAACCTATCCATGAGCTGCTCGACCACCATGATGAGAGGACCACGGAACACCTCGTTCGCACGCACGTCCCCGCGCTGATCGATCACCTGGAAGCGGACGCCGTGGGTCGGAAGGAAGCTCTCCAAGGCGCCCTGCCGTCCGACCAGAAGGAGCCCCGCATATGTGGGAACCAGATGGTGCTCAAGCGTTTCAACCAGACGCAGGGCCTTCGCCAGCTCCCGGTCAGGCAGTTCCAGCAGTCGCCGCTCGCCACCGAGCTCTGGTATCAGTCCCCGCATCCGCTGGAACTCAAGGGGATCCAGCTCGTCCCATGTGGCGCCCGCAACCCGGTGGGCTGAAAAGTCCATGTCGCTGAGTGCGCTTCCGCGCACGCTGTGCTCATGGGGGTAGTACGGCACCGTCTCGGGGTCGCCCGGGCCCCGCAACACTCGGCGCAAGCACTTACCACCTCTAGTGGCACAGATAGATGCCATTCGGTCGACTTCGATGGCTAGGACGACCCCATCGCCGGACGGAATCAGACTTGCACGCGTGTCGATAGGGGGCACCGTGTTGTTCCGTATCATAGTCTGAACTCTGATGGGGTGGGTCTCCGTGCCATGTCTTGGCCTCGCCCCGGACACGGTCCCATCGTCCTCGACGCCGATCAGAAGGGTCCCGCCGGAGGTATTCGCCATGGCCACAATCTCCGCCACGATGGCCGAGTCAGGAATGGCCTTCCGGGCTTCGCCCTTGAACTCGACGTCCAGAGCTTCGCCATGCCGCAGTAGCGCCCGGATACTGTCCTCGTTCACCAACTCGCCCTCCTGCGCAGCCAGTGGTCACACCTACCATAGGACTTCTCCACCGCCCTCGCCGGCCCTGTCGCAGGGATTCGGACGTCCCATCCTGAACCGCCTCTCATCGCCTCGGATAGGACTGGGCTGATGCGGGCCTCCAGACGCGAGTTTCTCCACACCATGGGCGCGGGCACGCTCGGTCTGGGCGCCGCCGCGGCCGCCGACGGAGGCCCCCTGCGGAGAGGACCCGAGCGAATGGCCGAGAGACCCAACTTCATCATCTTCTATACCGACGACCAAGGCTATGGCGACCTATCCTGCATGGGCTCGACGGACCTGGCCACACCCCACCTGGACGGCCTGGCCGAGTCGGGAGCTCTGCTGCGGAGCTGGTACTCCAACTCCCCCGTGTGCTCGCCCTCCCGAGCCTCGGTCCTGACGGGCCGGTACCCCGGCCACGCGGGCGTTCGGTCCATTCTCGGCGGCCACCGCCAGGCCACGGGCCTACCCACCTCAACCCCTTCGCTGGCGTCCATCCTCGGTGCCGAGGGCTACCGCACAGGGATGTTCGGGAAGTGGCACCTGGGCGTCGCCGAGGAGTACCAGCCCCACCACCATGGGTTCGATGAGTGGAAGGGGTTCCTCGCCGGGTGTATCGACTACTACAGCCACATCTTCTACTGGGGCATGAACGCCGGCGGTATGGCCCAGGTCCACGACCTCTGGGACAACGGCAGCGAGATCTACGATAACGGCCGATACTTCACCGAGATGATCGGCGAGTGGGCCGTGGACTACGTGGACCGGATGGCCGGAGGCGATGACCCCTTCTTCTTGTACGTGCCCTTCAATGCGCCCCACTATCCCATGCACGCGCCGGAGCGGTACATGAAGCGGTTCGACCATCTGCCTTGGGAGCGCCAGGTCATGGCCGCCATGCTGGCCGCCGTCGACGACTCCGTGGGTGCCGTGGTCGAGGCCCTGGAGCGCCACGGACTGCGGGACGATACCTGCATCTTCTTCCAGAGCGACAACGGGCCATCTCGGGAGACGCGCAACTGGCTCAACGATAACCGCGAGCCCTACTACGGCGGCACCGCCGGCCCCCTGAAGGGTCACAAGTTCAGCCTGTACGAGGGGGGCATCCGGATGCCGGCCCTGATGAGCTTCCCCGGCCGGATCCCCGAGGGCCAGGTGATCGACGAGACGGGCGCGGCCATGGATGTCCTGCCGACCTTCCTGGCTTCGGCGGGGATCGACCCCTCGGAGTACGACCTCGACGGCCGCGACGTCATGCCCATGCTCGCCGAGGAAGCCGACTCGCCCCATGAGGACATCTTCTGGGAGCAGGGCGACCAGACGGCCGTGCGCCGCGGGCCGTGGAAGCTGGTCCTCAACGGCCAGCTCGTTGAGGGGGCGCCACCCGAGGACGAGGTCCATCTCTCGAACGTGGTCGAGGACATCGGCGAGACCCGAAACCTGGCCCAGGCGGAGCCCGAGCTGACGGCTGACCTTCGCGAGAGCGCCGAGGCATGGCGCGCCGGCGTGGAGGACCACTGGCAGGCCCGCTACGCCTCCAACGGCCCCGGCACCGCCCATCACGCGTAGGAGACGGACATGGCTAAGATCGACCTCAAGCGGGAGATGAAAGACCTGTACTCGGCGCCCAAGGGCGAGTGCACTCTGATAGAGGTGCCCGAGCTGCAGTACCTGATGATCGATGGCAAAGGCAATCCCAACGAAGCTCTGAGCTTCCAGGAGGCCGTGGCGGCCCTCTACGGGCTGGCTTTCACCATCAAGATGAGTCTCAAGCGCCGAGAGCCCAGACGCGACTGGGTCGTGCCGCCTCTTCAGGGGTTGTGGTGGAGCGATGACATGGAGGCCTTCGTCCTCGATGCCAAAGACGATTGGTACTGGACGCTCATGGTCCTACAGCCCGACTTCGTGACCCAGAGCGACGTGGAGGAGTTCCGCGAGGTGCTGTGCGGCAAGAAGAACCCGCCTCGGCTCGACGAGGTCAGGTTCGAGACGTACGAAGAGGGGTTGGTGGCCCAGACGCTGCACGTGGGACCGTACTCCGAGGAGGCACCCACCGTCCGCATGCTTCACGCCTTCATCGACGGGCAAGGACTGGAGAAGACTGGCTGCCATCATGAGATCTACCTGGGCGATCCGCGCCGGACGGCGCCGGACCGCCTGAAGACCATCCTTCGACAGCCGGTGAGCCGGCCATGACGGACGAGACCCCGCCGGTCGAGCAAGCCAAGGGACCCGGCTGTGCCATCGGCTGCGTGCTGTTCTTCCTACTGCTGGGTACCGCGGGCATGGTGTATCTCTTCCTGACTGCCCGGCCCAGCTAAGCCACGGGCCGAGGAATCCTGTCACCCGCTGCCACGCCCGGACGTCATGGAGAGTAGTGGTGAGTCGAGAGGAGAGATCGGGCATGAGCAGAGAGCGCGAGCGTGATCCTGAGCTTCTCCCCCACGAATCTTCCGATGAGGCGCCGGTTGCCGAGGGATCGGGCTCGGACTGGAGCCGGGTGTTCCGAGGTCGCGGCGTGCTCGTGGCCGCTGGGTCGGCGTTGCTCGCGGCGGGCATCGCCCTCTTCGTAGTCTTCGCATATCTACGGGGTGGCAGCCCAGCCCCCTCCGGCGGCAGCGGCAGCATGGGCAAGAGCTTCGCTGTGTTCTTGCCCATCCTGGCGAGTATCGCGGGCGTACTGCCCCTGCTACTGCGCCGCCAGCAGAGACAGGCGGCACCGGTTCCACTTTGGGGGCGACTCGTCCTCATCGGTACGCTTGCTCTGGGCGGCGCCGTGCTGATCGGGGTCTACCTGGCCGCGCATCCCTAAGGCTGGCCACGGAACGGACGCCCCCCTCACGGCGTCTTATGGTTACCGAGACTCCCAAGGAACCCCGTTACCATAGCCCGCGCGAGGGGAGGATGCGCAATGGCTGGAAGAGGCCTTCGACTACTTACTATAGGGGTGTTGGCGGTGGGTGGACTGCTGGTGCTCGCCGGCTGCACCTCCGCCTACGACACCATCACCGATAACCCCGGTCAGGCCCGGCTGAGCGTCTGGCCCGAGAACTACGACGACGTGGCGCGGAATGCCGCCGTATGGGTGGAGGTCACCCCGCTCAGCGCCAGAGTTACCGACTTCGAGATCGTCGAAGTCTACGAGGGCCGGCGCTATAACGTGCCCTTCACCTCCTCCAAGCGTGAGTACTCCAACGAGTACCTCTTCTGTCCCACCTCCAATCTGTCGCCCCGCACCCGCTACGAGATCTGGCTCCAGGTGGACTACCGGGACGAGTACCGCTGGAAGTTCGACACCACCAGCGGATATGCCGGTGACCCGGGCGAGTGCTACTACGTGCGTAACCTCAGCGGCGGCGCCAGCATCAAGTCCTCGGAGTCCCAGGGCGAGATCATCCAGGGCGAGACCGGCTGGGAGACCTACGCCCTCCCGGGCCAGGACTGAGCCATCGACACCTATGCGACTTCGGTGAGGGCGGGACAACCGGTCCCGCCCTCCATTCGTATGCCCGTCTGAAGGCCGCCTACCTACCCCCACGGGTCGTCGTGTTATCATCCCCTCCGTGGCTCGGGGATCCGAGCTGACTCGGCCCGCGAACAGCGCGCCGGGCGAAAGGAGCTGCATGGATGGGCAGGCGGTATGGTCTAGCGGTACTCGGGGCGGCGGCCCTGGCGATGGTTCTCGTGGGGTGTGGCGGCAAGGACGACTCCGCATCGGGTGGGTCGGCCAGCGGAGTCTCCGGCGACGGCGGCGCCTCGGGCAGTGGGGGCGATAAGTCGCTCACTCTGGCCTGGGTATACGACATCGAGACCCTCGACCCTGCGAGGGCGTACATCCTGCCCTCCTGGAAAACCGACAAGCTCATCTTCCGAGCCCTTCTCGGCTATGGGATGAACTCTCTGGAGCTGACGGGGAACGCCGCCGAGCGCTGGGAGGTCTCCGAAGATGGCACCGAGTACACCTTCTACCTGGTGCCTGACCAGAAGTTCTCCGATGGCACGCCCTGCACCGCTGAGGACTTCCGGTACGCCTGGATGCGCGTTCTGGATCCCGAGATGGCCTCCCCCGGCGCCCAGTTCTTCACCGACATCGTGGGGGCGAGTGCGTACCTGGCCGGCGAGTCCGACGACGTGCCCGGCATCGATGTGGTGGATTACCTGACCCTGAAGGTCACCCTGGCGACCCCGAACTTGGCCTTCCTGAGCATAGTGGCAATGAATTTCGCCTTCCCCGTGCCCCAGCATGTCGTCGAGGACCCCGACCACGACTTCGCCAAGTGGCCCATCGGCAACGGGCCCTACAAGATGGCCGAGTGGCGACCGGGTGAGCTGATCGTC
>WJIW01000542.1 GCA_014730065.1 Armatimonadia bacterium
GGCCCGCTGCTGTAAGCCTGCCCGGTCGCCGTGAGGTGATCCTATGAAGACAATGTCAGGGTGCGCGATCGTCCTGCTCGTCATGGGCCTCTGCTCGGTCGCCATGGCATCGGAGACCCTGCGCTTCCAGCCCCCCATCGGGTACTCCCAGGACTTCGAGATCGAGGTGGACGGGACCGCCGTTGCCCGCGACGAGCACATCCAGTTCCACGGCACCATGCAGATGAACCAGTTGGTGACCGGTGCCTCCACCGACCTGGCCGAGCCCATTCCCGTGGAGGTAACGCTCCTGGAGGGCGAGATCCACTACAACGACAAGATGAAGCCCTCCCGCTATATCGGTGATCCCCTAAAGGCGCTCCGCACGCCCCTGGGCCAGATCACCAGCATCTCCCAGCCCCTAGATGATGACGATGAGACGGGCATCGATGTGACCGCCGCGGTGCTATACGCCTCCAGCCTACTGGTGTTCCCCGAGCGTGAGACCCGGCCGGGAGCCACCTGGGACGGCAGCCACGATGCCTTCGACCCCTACGGCGACTACGTGCCCGTCACGGCGGAGAATCGGTTCGCCGATATGCTCGAGCTGCCCGACGCCACCCTGATACAGGTGGATTCCGAGGGCCACTTCCCGTACCATACCGAGGTGGATGACCGCGTCCTCGAGGGCACTCTGGAGTATTACCTGGAGATGACCCTCGAGAAGGAGACGGGCACCCTCAGGGAGGCTCGCCTGAAGCTCTACGGCGAGCTAACCACCGATGGTCCCATCGGCATGAGGATCGGCATCCACGTCCGCGAGCTGAACGTCCATATCGAACAGACCGAGGCGCGGATCGAGGATCTGGACGAGCCCGAGAGTGCGGATCCGCCCGATACAGGCGATCCCGACGCCGAATAGCATTGGAGCTGAGAGCATGCGATTTGCCCTTCTCGCGGCCGCGGGACTCCTTATCCCGCTGGTCGCGCCGGCTCAGGCCGCCTATGAGCTTCGGTTCGCCCCGCCCGAGGGCTACTCCCAGGATTTCGACATCGATGTGCGCGGCAGCGCCGAGGCTCGAGGTCGGAAGGTGAACTTCGAGGGCGACCTGACCATGAACCAGACGGTGGTCGAGGTCCCCGATGAGGAGATGCAGCCTCTCACCGTCGAGCTGACCATGACCGGCGGCACGATCCGCTACGACGACCGGGAGAAGCCGCCCCGCTACATCGGAGATCCCCTCACCGCCCACCGAAGCCCCATGGGGGCCATCATGGACGTCTCCAAGCCCCTGGACGATGATGATGAGACGGGCATCGACGTCACCGCCGCCATCCTCTACGCCACCAGCCTGCTGGTGTTTCCCGAGCGCGCGGCCCGTCCCGGCGAGGACTGGGACGGCAGTCACGAGGCCTTCGATCCCTACGGCGACTACGTTCCCGTAACGGCCGAGAACTACTTCGGCGACCTGCTCGAGCTGCCTGACCGCACCTTGGTAAGGGTCGACTCCGAGGGCGAGTTCCCCTACCGCGCCAAGATCGATGACGACTGGCTGTACGGGACCCTCAAATACGCTCTCGCTGTCCATATGGATCTCGACACGGGGTCGGTGGTCGAGGCCGAGCTGCGCCTCTATGGCGAGCTGAAGGCCAAGGCCTCGTTTGTGACGGTGGGGATCAGCGTCGAGGAGCTGTACGTGCACGTCAAGGAGACGAGCCATGAGGTAGTGGACCTGGAGGAGCGCGCCGCGGCCCAGGAGGAGGCGGAGCAGGAGAGCGACGAGGGCGATGGCGACACCGAGGCCTAGTTGACCTCCGCCTGGCGCCTTTCCAGGAAGGGGCGCTGCTGAAGGCCCTGCACGTGGGGGTTGTCGGCATAGCACTCGACTGCGATCGTATTCCGCCCCTCCCTCAGCAGGCTGGCCGGGATGGGATAGCTGCGGTGCTCGCGGAAGGCCGTCGAGAACTCGCCGTCGTACTTGGGGATCAGCCCCGACTGCCCGATGAGCACGCCGTTCACATAGACCCGGTCGCAGTCGGTGATACCCTCACACGCGAAGCGTACGTCGCCATCCAGCCACCGCTCCGGAACGTCTACCTCGTAACGGTACCATCCAAAGCCCCGTGGTAGGTCCACACCCGACCGTCCCCACGGCCACCAAGCCGGTATGACCGTCCAACCGTCAGCAGACTCGGACGGCAGGTGCCAGCCCTCCTCACGCCCGACCCCGCCCGGATCCGGCCGGAACGCCGTATAGGCCGCTAGGGGCAGGTACTCCGGTCGATCGACTGCCAGGCCGTGGGTCTCGGCTCTCCGGGGGCTCGGCTCGGGAGCCGCTCGGGACACCCGTCCCGCGCGACGGGCATCGCTTACGCCGTACTCCACCCTCACCCGCTGGATGGAGGCGAGCTGGTTCTGACACACCCACCCGATGTGCTGCCCCAGGCCTCGCCCCGTCCTCAGATGCCACAGCTCCTGGCACATTCCCGGTCGGGCGTATCCCAGCGTCCCGGTGGTGTCGATGACCTGCTTCGTGTTGTGCTGCATCAGCTCGGCGGCGCGCCCGTAGCGCGGCTCCTCGGTGATTGCAGCCAGCCGCAGCAGCTCGCTCGTGAAGTAGGCCATCTCGAAGGAGAAGGCATGGTTGTCGGGCGAGACCCGCTGGAACCCGGCTGCCGAATGGTCGGCGCGCCACATGGGGTACTCCCCCGCCGGCAGCGGTAAGTCCCACAGCGCGATCCATGTCAGCAGGTTGTCGCCCGCGGCCCGGGCCGGCTCGATCCACCGCTCGTCGCCCGTCGCGTCGTGGAGCCTCAGATAGCCCTGGAGGGACAGGGCTGCGGCGGCCTTGTCGATCACGTTGGGGATGTCCGATTCCCCGCCCCGGAAGATGCCCCGGCGATCATGGGCCGACCACTGGTGCTCACCGGCGGCGACGGCGGCCTCCAGGTACCGCTCATCCCCCGTCACCTCCGACAGGGCCACCCACAAGGGCACCGCATCGATGGTCCGGTTCGTCTCGGGCAGGAGCACGCGGCCTCGGGAGCAGTAGCGGAGGGCGAGGGACCCATCGGATGCCTGGGCGCCGAGCAGGAACTCGCCCAGGCTGATGGCCCATGCCAGCCACTGGGGGTGCTCCCGGCCACGCTCGCGCTCCATGAGGTAGGCCACGAGCGCCGACAGGTGGTCCTCGCACATGTCTCGGAGGTGGGCCCTGGCCTCGCCGAGGATCTCCCGGTCACCCACCTCCGCGGTAGGGTCGTACCAGATCGACGGCACCCCCGGTCCGGAGATCTCGATCCAGGAGTCGATAAGCCGGCATCCCAGGTCTACCCACTCGTTGACACCCAGGTGCCGGCCCGCGCGGATCAGCGAGAGACCCGATCCTACCTGGCGCCCAGTGAACCAGCCCAGCCATGCCGATGTAGCCACCTCGCCGGTGGCACAGTCGATGGCATGGGGAACGCCGACGTAACGGCCACTCGCGCTGGCCTCGACGGACGCCGCCAGATTGGCCGCCAGGGCCCATTCGGTGGCGGTGAGGTCCGCCTCGATGAGGGGCGGATCGAGTAGATCGTAGCAAGCGGCCATGATCCCGCCGACGGCTGAACGGAATGTGTCGGCCGGCAGAGAGAGCACGGCGAGTCGCAGCTCGGTCAGAGGGTGGTCCAGCCCCAGGCCGTCGGCCCCGGCTGCGAGCGATACCGTCCCCGGCGCGGTTGGTCTGTCGGGCAGGAGAATCAGGGCCATCGCCATCTCGCCCAGCGGGTCCCAGGCCGCGATGAGGGGTGCCATCGTCAGCTCGATGGGAACCCGGTACTGCCCATCCTCCCGCCGCGCGTCGCGGCCCCATTCGTCGCGATAGGCGACTCCGGGCACGAGCCACTGCAAGCCCGTGGTGGCGACCGCCAGCCTGAGCGAAACGACGGACTCCGGTGTCTCCCCCACAGGCCGAAGGCGCAAGATCGCGCCGACCGGGTAATCGGTCAGGCCAGCTTCGATGGCCAGGGGTCGATCATGGGGCGACACCGAGACCGCGAGAGACGGCTCCAGCCCCAGATCGAGCACGAGCCTCTGCTCAGGCTCCACTACGTGCGTCTGAGGCGTTCCGAGAGCCAAGGCCATCAGTAGGGCAAGCATGGAATGGGGCACACTCTCCATCACGTTCGGACCAACCTACCGGAGTTTCTCCGCCGACCGTCCCCAGACCGGCCAGGTGTTAGGGAGGCCTGCGCTGAACACAACCGCCGAGGTGACGCGCCATGCCGACGACCAGTCCCCCGTACACCCAATGGCTGCGTGAGCTGCAGGACCTGAAGCGCGACCAGGTCCGGCAGAAGCGAGCCCTGAAGGGCCCCATCGATGCCGACGAGCAGGGGATCGTTCCCCTGCCCGAGGAGGCCTCGGAGGTGGTCGAGGCGGTCAGCGGCTCGGGCGTGGTCGTCAAGGACCAGGTGCTCAAGGGCTACGAGCCGGAGAGCAACCACCCCAGTGGCGGCTTCTTCGGCCCTCGGGCGTGCGGGGAGAACTTCAGGAGACTCCTGGAGGCCCATCCCACCTACGTGAAGCCCTTCAACTCCATGGCCGGCGTCTACATGGTCAACTTCATCTCCTACCGGTCGCCCGGCTGGAACCCGGATCTGGACTACTCCCACCTGCACGCCGACCACGAGTTCTACGGCATCCTCCCGGGTATCGGGGGCGTGCAGCACTTCTGTCCCGACCTGACGATCGGCCTGGAGCTGGGCTGGGGCGGACTGCTCCACAAGGTCCGCCACTATGCGCGAATCAACCCCGATGCGGAGGACTTCTACCACGGCCTCGGGTCGGTGGTCACGGGGGCCCAGGGGTGGATCCAGCGTCACGCCGACACAGCCGAGTCCATGGCCGAGGCGGAGCCGGACCCGGACCGGCGCGATAACCTAGAGACCATAGCCGCTACGTGTCGCCGACTGGTGACGGAGCCCCCCGCCACCTTCCGGGAGGCGTGCCAGTGGCTCGTCTTCTTCCAGGCCATCGCCAAGATGTACAACGGCAGTGGTGAGTGGGGCCAGCTCGACGAGATGCTCAGGCCCTACTACGAGGCCGATGTCGCCGAGGGGCGGCTGGATGACGAAGAGGCGGTCTTCCATCTGGCCTGCCTACTGCTCAGCGAGACGGCGTATATCCAGCTCGGCGGGCCCGAGCCCGGCGGCGGAGAGAGGACCAGCAAGCTCTCTTACCTGATCCTCGAGGCCGTCCACCGTCTCAAGACGCCGGCCAACATCGGAGTCAGGGTGGGCGAGAAGACGCCCGAGAACCTGCTGCGCCGAAGTGTGGAGATCCTCTTCGAGGACCGCATGGGGTTCCCCAAGTTCGTCGCTGACGAGCCACTGGTCGAGGGCTTCGTGCGCGCGGGCTGGCCGAGGGAGCTGGCCGAGGCCCGGGTCTACTCGGGCTGCCATTGGCTCGCCGTGCCCGGCCGGGAGTATGGCCTCGCCGACATGGTCAAGATCGACCTGGCGCTGACCTTCCGGAACGTGCTCCAGGAGATGATGAGCGATCCCTCCGCAGAGCCCAGCGTGGCCGAGCTGTGGGCTCGCTACCATCGGCACTTGGACCGAGCCATCGCCGTCACCGCCGAGGGCATCGACTTCCAGATCGAGCATATGCACGAAGTGTTCCCCGAGCTGGTGCTGGACCTGTTCTGCCACGGGCCCGTGGAGCGCGGCATCGACGCCAGCCACGGCGGGGTTGAGATCATGAACATCGGGGTCGACGGCAGCTCCCTGGCCACTGTTGCCGACTCCTTCGCGGCGCTGGAGCAGCGAGTGGAGCACGAGAGCCTGGTAACCTGGCAGGAGATGTGGGACCTCCTGGAGTCGAACTGGGCGGGGCCGGAAGGCGAGCGGGTCCGGCGCCTCATGCGAGGCATCCCCCGGTTCGGCTCGGGCGACTCCCTGGCCGACGAATGGGCCAAGCGCATCAGCGGGGCATTCAGCGAGAAGGTCATCGGGAGTCCAACGCCCGATGGCCACAAGATGGTGCCCGGCCTCTTCACCTGGGCCCTGGCGGTGCCCTTCGGCGAGCGCCTGGGGGCCACACCCAACGGCCGCCGCGCCGGCGAGCCCGTCTCCCACGGTCCCAACCCCGAGCCAGGGTTCAACGCGGGGCAGCCGGGCACCCCCACCCAGATGGCCGTTGCCGTCGCCACCGTGCAACCGGGCTACGGAAACACCGCCCCCCTCCAGCTCGACATGGACCCCGGCGTCGCCACGGGCCCCGCGGGGGTAGCGAAGGTCGCCGCCCTGCTCCGGGGCCACTTCACCCTAGGCGGCACCATGATCAACATCAATATCGTGGACAGAGACACCATCCTGGCGGCCGCCGACGATCCGGCGGCCTATCCCGACCTGATCGTGCGCATCACCGGGTTTAGTGCGTACTTCGCCAGTCTGTCACCTGAGCTCAGGCAATATGTGGTCGATCGCGTCGTTGCCGGCGCCTGACCACTTCATCCAAGGAGGAGTAGAGTAGATGCCACAAGAGAAGATGCGAGTCGCCATCATCGGTAGCGGGATGATCGCCCTGATCGCCCACGTACCGTCGTGGAAGGCGTTGTCCAAGGACGTAGAGCTAGTGGGCACCGCCGACATCCTGCCCGACAGGGCGAAGCAGCTCGCCGAGGCCGAGGGGATCCCCCACCACTACGGCGACTGGCAGAAGATGCTCGATGAGTTGAAGCCCGACATCGTGTCGGTCTGCACGCCGAATGCCTACCACGCCGAGCAGTCCATCGCCGCCCTCGAGTCCGGCGCCCACGTCCTCTGCGAGAAGCCCATCTCCATCTGCCACGCCGACGCCGCGAAGATGTACGAGACCGCCGAGGCCCAGGGCAAGGTCCTGATGGTGGGCCAGAGCACCCGCTTCA
>WJIW01000543.1 GCA_014730065.1 Armatimonadia bacterium
AGCGACTGGCTATACCCCCCGGGCGAGTGCCGCAAGCTCGCCGACGCCCTGGAGCGCGCGGGCCGGCCCGTGGAGTACGTGCAGGTCCCCTCCACCTATGGCCACGACGCTTTCCTGCTCGAGGTAGATGCCATCACCGAGCGAGTGACGGGGTTCCTGGATCGCCTCAGTCGGTAGGTCAGTGCAGGACCGGGCCCATCCATACATCCTCACCCCCTCTTACGATACAATGACTCTTCGAGTGGGCGAGTTGCGAAGGGCGTGACGAGAGCCCACCCCAGGAGGTGCGAGTGTGTCAGAGATTCGCGGTAGGAACTACATCAACGGCCAGTGGCAGGAGACCGCCGAGACCTTCGAGTCCCTCAACCCGTCGGACACCCGGGAGACGGTGGGCGTCTTCCCCAAGTCCGGCAAGGAGGAGGCCCAGGCGGCGGTTGCCGCGGCGAAGGCGGCGTACCCCGAGTGGAAGCGCGTCTCGCGGGTCAAGCGCGGCGAGTACATCGATCAGCTCGCCCAGCTCATGAAGCGTGACATCGACGAGATGACCGAGCTGTGCGCCCGCGAGGTGGGCAAGCAGTGGAACGAGTCGTATGCCGATGTTATCGAGTCCATCCATATGGCCCAGTTCGTGGCCGGGTATTCGCGCCAGCCGGACGGCTACGTGGTGCCGTCGGAGGTGGCGGCGAAGGACGCGTACATCATCCGCAAGCCGAAGGGCGTCACGACCTGTATCGCGCCGTGGAACTTCCCCTTTGCCATCCCGCTGTGGGAGGTACTGCCCGCAGTGGTCGAGGGCAATACCTGCACCCTCAAGCCCTCGCCCTTCTCCGCGGCCTGTGGCTACAAGCTCGCCCAGCTCTTCGAGGAGGCGGGCTTCCCCAAGGGCGTCGTCAATGTACTTCAGGGTTGGGGCGCCGAGGTCGGCGAGGCTTTGGTCCAGCATCCCGACACGCGGCTGATCCTGTTCACCGGATCGTACGCCGTGGGCCAGGAGATCCAGAAGTTCGTGGCCACCGATCCCATGAAGTTCGCCGCATGTGAGATGGGCGGCAAGAATCAGGTCCTCGTGCTCGAGGATGCCGACATGGACATCGCCGTTCCCGCCGCCGTCATGAGCGCCTACAAGACTAGCGGGCAGCGGTGCGTTGCCGCCGACCGCATCCTCGTGGACCGCAAGCGCGAAGCCGAGTTCACCGAGAAGTTCCTCGCCGCATCCAAGCGCATGAAGATCGGCGATGCCACTCGCAAGGACGTCTTCACCGGCCCCATGGTTAACGAGCAAGGCCGGGAGAAGTACGAGAAGCACAACGCCGCCGCCAGGGAGGAGGGCTTCGAGATCCTCCTGGAGGGCGGCCGGCTCACCGACGAAGGCCGAGAGCACGGCTACTTCGTCTCGCCCTTCGTCTACCGGGGCGAGTACAAGCCCGGCTCATGGGTGCTCAACGAGGAGGCCTTCTCGCCCCATGTGGCGATCATCCCGGTCGACGGCCTCGATCATGCCATTCAGGTCCACAACGAAGTGCCGTACGGTCTCGCCGGCGCCGTTATCACCGAGGACTACCGCAACTGGCGCGAGTGTCGCGAGGAGCTGGAGGTCGGCCTGCTGTACGTCAATCTGCCCTCCATCGGTGCCGAGGTGCATCTGCCCTTCGGCGGCATGAAGCGAAGCGGCAACGGTCATCCGGGAGCGGCCACTCTGATCGACTACGTGACCCACCGGACCGCCTTCACGGTGAACCACGACCGCGAGATCCAGATGGCCCAGGGACTTTCGGCGGAGGTATAGGGCTCTTGCCCCGCGCGCTCAGGGCGGAGTGAGGACACGCCATGGTGAGCGGGCGCGCCCGCTCACCATCCCACAGAGAGGCTGATCCATGCCATACCTGGAGATCATCCAAGAGCCGCCCACGGGCGGGGGCGTCGAGCACGCCCTCTTCGACTTCGATGGCACAGTCTCCCTGATCCGCGAGGGCTGGGAGAAGATCATGGCGCCCGTCATGTACGAGTCCATCGCCCCCGGCCAGGAGCCCACGCCCGCCCTGCGCCAAGAGGTGCTGGAGTTCATCGACGAATCCACGGGCATACAGACCATCCTCCAGATGGAGCACCTGGTCGAGATGGTCCGGGCCGCCGGCAATGTACCCGAGGACCAGATCCTCGATGCCCAGGGCTACAAGGACATCTACATCGGGCGTCTTCGCGAGGTCATCAAAGACACGGTCGCGGCTCTGGAGGCCGGCGAGGCCGACCCCGCCGAGCATCGGGTGCCGGGCTCACTGGAGTTCATCCAGCACCTGAGCGAGCGAGGCGTGACGCTCTACGTGGCGAGCGGCACCGACCAGCCCGACGTGCGCCGGGAGGCGGCATGCGTCGGCATCGCGGACCTCATCGATGGCGGCATATTCGGCGCCCTACGGACCTACAAGGACTTCTCCAAGGAGGTCTTCATCCGGGAGCTGCTGGAGAAGCACGAGCTGGCGGGCCCAGAGCTGGTGGTCTTCGGCGATGGTCCCGTCGAGATTCGCCTGGCCCATCAGGCCGGGGCAATCGCCGTGGGCGTGGGCTCGAGCCCTGAGCGGGATTCCGTACCCGACCCCGCGCGGCGGGAGCGGCTGATCAAAGCGGGCGCCCATCTGATCATCCCCGACTTCTCACGCTGGCCTGAGCTGCTAGACTACCTGGGGCTCGAAGGCGCCCCAGACTAGGTAGCAGGGAGATGAATGACGGTGACACGGAGGCTGTGGATGGTGGGAGTGGCCGTACTGGCCATGGTGAACGGAGCGGGGCTCGCCCAGGACGCTGGAGCCGAGGAGGCCAACCCCTTCGAGGACGAGATCCGGGCCTTCGAGGATCAGGACGCCGAGGCCATGCCCGAGCCGGGCGGCATCTTGTTCGTGGGCAGCTCGAGCATCCGCATGTGGGATACCGATAGGTGGTTCCCGGACCGTGAGATCATCCAGCGCGGCTTCGGCGGATCGCGTATGTCCGACGTGGTCTACTTCTTCGACCGCATTGTGCTGCCTTACCGGCCCAAGACTATCGTGCTGTACGAGGGCGACAACGACATCGCCGCGGGCCGCTCGGCCGAGCGTGTGCGCGACGACTTCCTGGAGCTGGCGCAGCGCATCGAGCGGGACCTGCCGGGCACGGAGCTGTACTTCATCGCCATCAAGCCAAGCCTGGCGCGGTGGAGCATGATCGATGAGATGCGTTGCGCGAACTGCCTTATCAGCTGGACCATCCGGGACTACGACTGGATGCATTACGTGGACGTGGCCGAGGCCATGCTGGGGCCGGGCGCCACGCCGCGCGAGGACATCTTCATGGACGACGGCCTTCACCTGAACGACGAGGGTTACGCGATCTGGACGTCGATCGTGGAGCCCCTGCTTGCCGACTGAGGATCAAGGAAGATGGGCGGCGCCCGAAGGCGCCGCCCCAATGGCCCCGCTCCGCGCGGGGTCTCCTTTATGGGGGACACAAGCGCTCCGCGCAGGTTCCCCCTCAGGGAGGCACGTTTTCGGGGAGGGGCCGGATCCTCCGACCCCTCCCATGCCCCGGCTCTCGCCGAGGCCCTTTGTAGGGGGTCAGCGCTCCGCGCCGGTTCCCCCTCAGGGAGGCTTCGTATCGGGGTGGGGCCGGAGTTGCCCGACCCCACCCATATGCCCCGACTCTCGTCGAGGCCCTTTGTAGGGGTCGATCCGCGCTCCGCGCTGATCTCCCCCTCAGGGAGGCAGTTGCCCCATCCCTCCCGACCGGCTCCCTGAGGGGCGTCGGCGCCCGCGGCCGGGAGGTTAGGGGCTGGAACTCCCACCATGCCATCTCCATGGCCGGAGGGAGTAACCGCAGAGACCCCTATTGCAGAAGCTGCAGTACCGACTGAGGCAGTGCGTTCGCCTGAGCCAGCATCGCCGTACCCGATTGCTGCAGCACCTGATCTCGCGTGAAATCGATCGTCTGCTCGGCCACATCCAGATCCCTGATGCGGCTCTCCGAGCCGACCAGGTTCTCGGCCTGAATATCCAGGATCGTCTGGGTGATCTCCAGCCGGTTCAGGTACGCGCCCAGCTTGGCACGCTCCGTGGAGACCACGCTCAAGGCCCGGTCGGCGATGGCGATGGCCTCCTCGGCCAGCTCCTGGGAGATGACCAGCAGCCGGTCAAGCCCGAGGGAGTCCGAGTCCACCTGGCCCACGCTGGCCCGAAGCACCTGACCTTCGTTGGCGCCCGTCTGTAGCCGCAGGGCCGTGTCGACGATGTGCACATGCTCCGTGAGCGACCCCGCCGCCGACGCGATGTCGAACACCCGGCGCGCGTCGTCGAAGGTGACATCGGTGTCGATGCTCTGATCGATCACCAGGTCCACCCCGGCGATCACGTTCTGGACCACCCCGTCCGATACAACCGCGTTGCCCACTAGCACGCCCGTGTGGGCGTTCCGGACCGACACCTCCATCAGGCTGTCGGTGGGCTCCTGGACGGTGGCGAGGGACAGGGCTCGGATCAGATCGGCATCGCCCGAGAGGGTGATCCTACCCTCCTGGTCGGGCACCGGCGACCGAATAACGATGGTACCCTCGATGGGCTCATCGCCACCGGCGAGGGGGTCGTCGACGAACACCGCTGTGTTCCCGTCCACGCCGGCGGGCTCCAGCACGCCCAGGGTATGTCGGCGGCGGTTGCCGTCCACGCTCATGCCCAGGCCGCCGGCGTCCTCGGGGGTGATGATGGCATCCCGGATCTTCTCCGCCAGCCCCTCCAGGGTGTCGTTGCCCTGGATCACGATCTCGGCCACCTTGCCGTTGGCGTGAACCCTGAGCGGCATGCCGACCTCGACCATGCTGACCCCGCCCTCGCCCACAAAGCGGTCCACATCCTTCAAGATGGTGTTCCGCTCGGCCAGGGTGGACTGGTAGAGGTTGAGGTCGACGGTGCCGGGGCCGGTGGGTGTGGTCCCCGGCAGGCCCATGCGGACGAGCCCGCTGGCGAACTGGCTCCGCCCGGCCGAGTCGTAATAGGCCAGGGTCGTCTCGAACTCCGAGCCGCCGGTCAGGGCGGGGCTCATGGCCGTGACCACTGACAGCCGGTCCTCGGCGGTGTCCGTCTGGGATCCGAGGCCCGCGTCGGGGGTGAAGGCGCCGTCGTCGTTCACGTCCTGGCGGAGCTGCATCGCGTAGCTGCCCGCGGGAACGTCGGCCACGGCGGTCACTCCGAACAGCCACTTGTCGCCCGAGGATAGCCGGTCACCGTCGACGGCCACCTGGACCTGGAGGTTCGCCACGCCCACGGAGCTGAAGTCGATGGGGCCCGCGGCGATGGCGCCCTCGGTGCTGTTCAGCCGGCCCTCGCCCA
This sequence comes from Armatimonadia bacterium, assembly GCA_014730065.1. Taxonomy (GTDB): domain Bacteria; phylum Armatimonadota; class Zipacnadia; order UBA1398; family UBA1398; genus UBA1398. The sequence goes on from WJIW01000543.1 coordinate 5,352, forward strand.
GTAGCTCGCCATCGGTGCCAAAGCGCCGCACGGCGAGAGTCACGCCGTCGGTGCCGCCGGCGGAGATGAGCGAGTCGCCGTCCATCTCCACCACTTCCAGCTCATAGTAGCCCGAGTCGCCGGCGGCCAGAGCACCGCCCAAGGCCACGGCGAAACCCGACTTGCCACCGGGCTGGGTGAAGTAGTGGTCGGTCACGGTGAACTGATCCGCGGCAAAGGCGCCGGGGGCGAGCACTTCCATCTGGAAGTCCCGGTTGAGGTTCCCCGGGTCGCCCAGGGCCAGCTTGGTGTACTCCAGGTTGGTGAACTGAGTGAAGTCGGCCTGGGTCAGGTTGTTGATGGGACCGACCTCTAGGATGTCCGTCGCTCGTCCGCGGGACGCGCCACCCGCCAGGCCGAAGATGTCGCTCTTGAGCACCTGGGCCCGGCCTGGGGTGTTGCGCTTCTCCACGATGAAGTTGCCCTCTTGTGGCTGGCCGCGCATGATCGCCTTGATATCCGAGCTGTCGGCACTCCACAGGCCCGTGGCCGAGCCATCCAGCAGCTTCCGTGAGTTGAACTCCGTGGCGGAGGCCACCCGGTCCACCTCGTCGATGAGCTGGCCTATCTCCGACTGGATCTGGCTGCGGTCGTTGTCCGTGAGGGTGTCGTTGGCGGCTTGGACCGATAGCTCTCGGATGCGCTGGATGATCGCCTGGACCTCGGAGAGAGCCCCCTCGGCGACCTGGAGCATGGAGATGCCGTCCTGGGAGTTTAGGCTGGCCCGCTGCACGCCCTTGATCTGGGCCCGGAGCTTCTCGCTGATCGTAAGGCCCGCCGGATCGTCGGCCGCGCGGTTGATGCGCAGCCCCGATGAGAGCCGCTCGACCGATACCGTCAGTCGGCGATGGGTCATGCCCAGATGGCGCAGTGAGCTGAGGGCCGTGATGTTGTTGTTGATGCGGATGCCCATCCGTGGGTCTCCTCCTCGACTGCGAGGCCGTCCTGGTTGAGGGAGCTGGGGACTTGCCTCACTACCCAGCCGCTCTCCCCCGGGCCGCTCCGTCGCTCGGTTTTGCTATTGGCGGGCGGCCCACCTGGCTTGAGAAATACCGCGCTGTAGAGCCGAATCCGGCGCCCGAACCCGGCCTCCGTCGCTGCCGGCAAACTACTGGTATCGGCAGGCCGCCGCCGGAACTTGAAGAAGCGGTCCCTAGCGGCTGCGACGGAAGGCGCTGAGGAGAATGGTCGAGATTGCTCGGCACACACACCAGTCCATCGGCGAGATCACCGACGCCTGGAACCGCGCGCTGGTGTGGGACCCCATCGACCACCACACCTTCATGCGCAAGGTCTTCCTGGATCCCAACTTCCGGCCGGACGGCCTGTGGCTGGCTCTGGATGGTGACCGAGTGGTCGGGCTGTGCCTGGCCCTGGTGCAGCGCGTGGCCTTGGAGCATGATGCGACCCTGGACCCGGGCGGGTACATTACCGCCTTCGGACTGGCCCCCGAGTACCGCCGCACAGGGACAGGGACTCGGCTGCTCGATGCCGCCGAGGAGTGGCTAGCTGGCGAGGGCCGCGTGCGCGTCCGTATCGCCCCGTACGTCCCCCACTACTTCGTGCCCGGTGTGGACGAGGAGCGGTACCCGGGGGCTGGCGAGTTCCTGACCCACCGAGGCTACTCCCGGGTGGGCGAGGGACTTGGTATGGACTGTCCGCTGAACATCGTGAACCCCCTCGAGGGTCTCGGAGAGGTCCTGGACAAGCTGAGCCGGGACGGCATCTCCGTCGAGCCGCTGGGCGAAGGCTGGATACCGCGATTCTTCGCCTTCCTTCGCGACGAGGCGCCCGCCGACTGGTCGCGTCACGCTCGGCAGATCCTGCACGACGGCGCGCCCCCCGCCGACATCATCGTCGCCATCCACGGCGAGCGGGTGGTCGGGTACTGCCAGTCCGAGGGGTCGCACTTCGGGCCCTTCGGGGTGGCCGCCGACTACCGCGGGCGGGGCGTGGGCACCGCGCTGCTCGCAACCTGCCTCTACCGCATGAAGCAGCGGGGCGAGCACTGCGCCTGGGTTGTGTGGACCTCCGAGCGCGCCGCCCCCGTCTATGAACGGCTGGGCTTCGAGCGCACCCGCCGCTTCACGCTGCTATCCAAGGAGCTGCCCAGATGATCGACGATGCCAGCCGAGTGCTGTTCGTTGGTGCCCATTGCGGCGATGCCGAGATCTCGGCGGGAGCGGTCCTCGCTAGGACCGTCCGCTTGGGAGGCCAGGCCTTCGTGCTGCACCTGACCGCCGGCGAGAAGGGCCATCCCCACATACCGCCTAGCGACTACCGGCGGGCCAAGATCGTCGAGGCCGAGGGCGCCGCTCAGGCCCTGGGCCTAAGCGAGATGGCGGTCCTGGAGCACGGCGATGCCGAGCTGCCCGAAGCCGAGGATGTGGTGGACGAAATCAGCGACTTCGTGCGGCTGACCAAGCCCAACACCGTCATCACTCATTGGGCCCACTCGATCCACCCCGACCACGAGATCACTCACCGCCTGACCCAGCGGGCCGTGTTCAAGGCGGGCATCCAGTGGATCGAGAGCGAGCGAGACTCGCACTACGCCGGCGGGTTGCTCTTCGCCGAGAACTGGGAGGATCGGGAGGGATTCGTGCCCCACACCTATGTGGACGTGTCTCCGGACTGGGACCGCTGGCGCGAGGCCGCCGAGTGCTATGCCTTGTTCCGCGGCGAGGTGGTCAAGTTCCCGTACGTCAGCTACTACGACCATCTCTCCCAGGTTCGCGGGCCCGAGTCGGGCGTGGGGCGCGCCGTCGTTTTCGCGGTGCCGCGGCGAGCCCTACGTAGCGTCGTCCGGTAGATGCCTTCAGTGACCGTCGAAGGCGTACCGGGCGATGGAGACTAGGATCTTGGCTCCCGCCCGGATCGAGCCCAGCACCGTGCCCGAGATCTTCGAATGACCCACCCGCCGGCGGTAGCTCACCGGCACCTCGCTGACGCGCAGACCCCGGTGGATCGCCTTCATCTGCATCTCCACGGTCCAGCCGTAGCTCCGGTCCTCCATCTCCAGGGCCATCAGCGAGGCCAGCCGGATGGCTCGGAAAGGCCCGAGGTCGGTGTACCCGACTCCCAGCACGACTCGCATCAGCAGGCAAGCCAGGCGGTTACCGACCACCTGTTGGGGGGTCAGCGCGCCCCGCTCGGCCGTGCCGAGGGTTCGTGAGCCGATGACCATATCCGCTCGATCCTCCAGGATGGGCCTCAGCAGCCGTGGGATCTCCTCGGGGTGGTCCGAGTGATCGCCATCCAGAAAGACGACGACATCCGTACCCGCGGGCAGGGACGCAATGCCCGTTAGGCAGGCCTGCCCGTAGCCGCGCCGGGGCTCGGAGACCACACGCGCCCCCTCGGCTCTGGCCACTTCCGCCGTGTCGTCGGTGGAGCCGTTGTCCACCACGATCATATGGGTCACCAGGTCGCGGGGGATGTCCCCGAGAACCAGCCCGATGGAATCCTGCTCATTGAGGGCTGGGATGATCACCGACACCTTCGCCGGCTTGCTCGGACTGGCCATCGCGGCATGCCTCTTCCTGGCGCGGTTCCTCGGCGACGGGCCCGAGGACACGCCGAGCTTCGTCGCCTGCACCGTCGCCGCCTTCGCCCTCTACGCCGCCGCCCTGCGCCTTCTACCCGACTCACCCACGCCCGAGCGGCGGCAGGGCCGGCTGCTTCTCGTCGCGATCATCGCCGTCGTGGTCCACATCGCGCCCTTCCGCGGCAAGCCGGTCAGGGATACCGACGCCTACCGGTACCACTGGGATGGGATGGTTCTGGCCCGAGGGCTCAACCCCTACCAGCACGCCCCGGAGGCCCCAGAGCTGAGGGCCGTGCGTGACGAGTTCTACGACCCTATGGACTACAAGTCGGTGAAGACGATCTACCCGCCTCTGACCCAGGCCGTGCTGGCGGCGACGTACTTCGCCGACCCCACCCCGCGCCGGGCCCTGGTGCTGGCGATGGTGGGCAACCTGCTCTGCCTCTGGCCACTGGCCATTCTCCTACGGCGGCACCGTGTCGGTCTCCGCTGGCTGGCTGCGTATGGATGGAACCCCCTCCTCGCCGTCGAGTTCGCGACCGGCGGGCACCTGGATCCGCTGTCCGTGATGCTCCTGCTGTGGGCTCTCGTGCTCCTCGGGTCGGACAGGCCGATCGCCGCCGGAGTGATGCTCGCCTTGGCCATTCTCTCCAAAACCCAGATCCTCGTGGTGACCCCGGTCCTCGCTCGGCGACTTGGCTGGCGAGGGATCACGATCACCGCCATTGTGTGTACGGCTGCGGTGGCGCCCTTCGTGGCCACCGGCGGCGACTTGCTGGCCGGCGCCGGGGCCTACATGGCTCACTGGGAGTTCAACAGCGGCCTCTATGCGCTAGCGAAGTGGGCGATGGGCTCGGCCGGGGCCCGAGCCTTGGCCGCCTTCGTCGTGGTCACCGTGGTGACGTGGCTGGCCCTGGCCGGTGCCGACCCCGTCGATGCCTGCGGCCTGGCCCTCGGGGCCCTGCTCCTGGTCAGTCCCGCCGTGTTCCCGTGGTATCTGTCGTGGGTGCTGCCCTTCGCCTGCCTGCGCCGGTCGGTTACCGGTCTGGTGGCGAGCCTGGCGCTACTCGCGTCCCATTTCCACCAGATGAGCGTGGCGCTGGGCAAGCTGCTGAGATGGCCCGAGTACGCGTTGATCGCCGGGGCCGCCGCCGTCGAGTTGTGGCGTAGGCGGTCTACTCCTTCTCGTGGCTGACGCGGATGGCGCCCGTCAGTATGTCTTCCCCGCCCTCAGCCACCAAGGCAGCCTGGCCCGGCTGGCCCGGGCAGCGCTCGACCTTCTCCCGCCACGTAGCCACGCCGTCGCCATCGGCGGTAACGGCACCGAGGTCGAACACGTCCTCCGGGCCCTCGGGGCGAAGCATCAGCGAGACCTCCTCCTGGGGCGCCAGGCCCTCCACGTAGGCGACCACACGATGCTGGGATTCCGACTCGTTGCAGCCGAGGAAGACCACGCCCCTGGCCTCGGTACCGCCCGTAAGGTACAGGTAGTTCTTCACCCACGCGCCCTCGGCGTCGGCGGGTTTGTAGCTCTCCGATGCCGAGGCGGCAATGCTCGCGGCGATGACAAGGAGCAGGCCGTACCGGATCGTTGTCTTCATCGGATCCTCCTCGCGCGTCGTGGCTACTCCATGGTGAAGGACAGCACACGCCGCGGACACTTCTCGATACACATGCCGCAACCCACGCAGGTGGGGGTCTTGACCGGCTCGCCGCGCAGGGCAAAGCCCCGGATGTCGATACCCATCTCGCAGTAGGTGTTGCACATCCCACAGGCGATGCACAGCTCGCCGCGAGTACGGATGGCGTACCGCCCGAACTTGGCAACGATGCCGAACAGTCCCGCCCAGGGGCAGAAGTACCGGCACCATATCCGGGCCCCCATCAGGGTGTACAGCCCCACGCCCAGGAAGGAGGCGAAGAAGAACTTCACGATGATGCCGTACCATTTCTGGGTGGCGAAGACCTGCTCGCTGAAGGAGTCCGGGGCCAGCAGGACCCACGCCGTGAACCCCACGGCGGCGGCCACGAAGGGGTAGATCACCGGCTCCACGCGCCGCGACAGACGGCTGCGGGGGGTCAGGCGCCGGAAAGGATCACCCAAGGTCTCGGCCAGGCACCCACAGCCGCAGAGCCATGCGCAGTACGGCCGCTTCCCGTAGAAGTAGACCAGCACCGGCATGATCACCAGGGCGGCGATCACATTCCAGATCAGGAAGGTCTTGATGACGGCGGTGTAGCCGCCGTACTCGCCGATGACCAGCGCGTTCTCTTCCAGGGGCCAGTAGTACATGAAGAACACGCCATTGCCAGGGCTGTCCTCAGCGCCGCCACCCCACTCCCAAGGCAGCCAGAAGGCCAGGGCGAAGCCGATGACGACCTGGGCGAACATGTTGAAGAAGGTCCGTATGACCATGTACCGATCCCGGCCCCAGTACAGCCGGAGGAAGCGTACGCCCATCCCGACCACGGCGATGGTGTAGAGGACGGCGTACCAGAAGGTCACGCTCATGCCCAGGAACTCCCAGGGGCCGAACTGCTTCGATACGTAGAACCCGGCCACCAGCAGAGCCATGGCCACGAAGGGCATGGCACTCCACTGTCTCAATGCCAGCATCAGCACCGCGAGGGCGATAATCGGCGCCCACCAGTACGGGTGGGTCGCGGGTGTCACGTAAAGGTACACCGCAGTGGTCAGCAGCAGGATGACGAGTATGGGGACTTTGGGCCATCTGGATAGCGGCAAGAGCAAGCCTCCCGTGCTACACGCGCCAGGTCTTCTTCCTCCCGAAGGGCCAGAAGGGAGGACGGCGGGAGAGCCGTCGGCGACGGGCGATCCGCGCCTTGGGCGCCCGGTCGTGCATCTTGGCCTCGTAGAGGGCCCGCACCGTGTCACAGGCCGTCTCGACGGGCATCTCCTCCAGCACGAGATGCTCACAGTCTTCCTTGGTGAGAGCCGTGCCCAGGAAGGTGATCCCTACGACCTTCTCCCCGTCGTGGACGATCCGTGCCGAGTCCACATCGTTGGCGGCCGTAAGGCTTATCTCCTGGAGGCCGTTCCAAGGCGCGGGCATCTCGCCATAGCCCGCGAAGTCCAGGTCCATGAACATGGCCGAGAGATAGGTGATGGTCTCTTCGTACCTGTCGTCGGCGCCCGCCATCTGGGCGCCGGCGATCCAGCCCATCGGCTGGGCGGTGTACCACAGCTTCTGGATCACCGAGGATTCCCTGCCGGGGAACCGTACCTCGGCGCAATCACCGGCAGCCCACACGTCGGGCGCGCTCGTCCGCATGGTGTCGTCGACCAAAATCCCTCGGTCCACATCCACGCCACTACCCTCGAGAAACTCGGTCCGAGGGGTCACACCGATGGCCCGCACCAACAGCTCCATCTCGTGACGGTCGCCCTCGGTATCCGTGGCCGCGGTGATCCGCCCACCATCCTCGGCCTGGACCCTGTCCAGGGTGCGCGACATGTGGACGTTGATGTGGCACTCGCCGAACCGGCGGAGGATGATCCGCGACTGGTCGGCACTACAGAAGGCGGGAAAGAAGGTGCTCTCCTTGACGAAATAGTCGCAGTGAAGACCGAGCTTGTGGAACACCTCGGCGACTTCCGAGCCGATCAGCCCCCCACCGACCACGGCCGCTCGCTCGCACCTCTCGGCATCGGCCCGTACCTTCCGTGCGTGCTCCAGGGTCGTGAAGTCGTACACGCCCTCGGCGTCCTCGCCCTCGATCCCCATCCGCCGGGGCGACGCCCCCACGGCCAGCAGGAGCTTCTCGTAGTCCCGCTTATCCCCGCTCTCCAAAGCCAGCTCGTGGTTCTCGGTGTCCACGCCCACCACCCGGTCGTGGACTACCTCGGCGTGGAGCCGCTCGTAGTGGACCTTGTCCGCGATGTAGATGTCGCGCTCACAGCAGTGATCCATGGCGTAGTACATGAGCGCGCATCTCGAGTAGTACGGCTCGGGCTCATCGGAGATCAACGTGACACGTGCGCCGGGGTCCAGCGAGACGATGCGAGCGGCGGCGGAGTTGGCCGCGATGGAGTTACCGACGATGGTGTACTCGGCCAATGTCCCGTCCCCGTCCTGGATGCCATGTGCCTAGGATCGGTTTGGATGTCCCGGCTGCGCGTCCTCCAGCAAGCTAAGGCCGAAGGAGGAGCTTCTGGGGGGCGGGGCAAAGCCTCGGGCGATGGAGACCGGGGGCCGAGGTGCGTCACTCACCGGATGGCTGGCCATCTCTCTGGCTGGCCTGTTGGCACTGTACGCCTTTCTGTACCGGCCATTCATGTCGGCCGAGGCGCCTACCCCATCGGCCCGTCTGCTCGCCCTTCCCTTGGCCTTCTCGCTGTACGGTCTGGCAGCCTGGATGGTGGCCAGGCGCGGCCTCCGGATTCGCGGTCAGAGGTCGGAGGCGATCGTGATCGCCTTGGGCGCCGTGCTGCTGCGCGCGGTGATCCTCGCGGGGACGGTCCCGGCGAACCCGGATCTGGGTCGGCACCTCTGGGAGGGGCTCGTACTCGCCGAGGGTCACAACCCCTACTCGGCGCCGCCCGGTGATGAGCGCTGGGATCCCCTCCGCCAGAGGCTCGCGGCCGAAGAAGATGATCTGTACTCGGGCTACTGGCTGAAGCACGAGGAGGTGCGCTCGGTATACGGGCCCCTCGCCACAGCCCTGTTCGCCGTCCCTCACTATATGAGTCTCGACCGCCCGGTCAGCCTCCGGCTCATGATGACTCTCTTCGATCTGGGCACCGTCATCGTGCTGCTGTACCTGACGGCTCGCCTCGGTTACTGCCGTGCTCTGGTGCTGATCTACGCTTGGAGCCCCGTGTGTCTCAACGGCTTCGCCGACCGCGGTCAGATCGATGCCGCCATGGTGTTCCTCGTGGTGGCCGCGACGGCTCTTCTCGCCTCGAAGCGTCCGGTGCTGGCCGGCGTCGCCTTCGCCGGCGCGCTCTTGGTCAAGATCTCGCCACTGCTTCTGGCCCTGCCCATGCTGCGGGTGGGGCGATGGCGCTTCGCCCTGGGATGCGGGGCGGCATGCACGATCGTCGTACTGCCCTTCGCCGGGGCGGGGCTGGAGGGGCTTCAGGGCTTCCTTGCCTTCGCCGACCGGTGGCGATCCAGCGACTCGGCCTTTAGCGCTCTGCGCTGGCTGCTGCATCTCACGCCCGCCGGGGACCCGGACAACCTCGCTCGCGCCATCGTTGCCGTCGCCGCCGTGGGCTACGCGGTGTGGTGGGCCTTCCGCGTCGATCCCGAGCGCATCGAGAGCCTACTCCATGGCCTGATGGCCATCTCCGTGGCGGTCGTCATCCTGAGCCCGGTGACGTACCCGTGGTACAGCGCGACTGCCATCGCTTTCCTGGTCTTCTTGCCCCGAGTGTGGCTGCTGGCTCTGACCGCCCTGCCCATGCTCTGGTACTTCCGGTTCGTGAAGGCACCGTCGGCGCCATGGGACTGGATGGTCCGGGCCCACGGCGGAGGCAGGCAGCCGTGGCGGTTGCTCGCTTACGGGGCCGTGTACGCCGCGGGCGCCATCGATGAGATCCGCAGGCGCCGCCGACGCAGAGCTCAGGGGCGGGCTGGTCCCGACTAAGCCCGGGGCCGCCTCGCCACCTCGTCGATCACGTGGGGCGGGCCTCTCGGTGCGGCTCGATGACGGCCTTGACCACCCGGAGCTGCTCTACGTCATCCATGGCCTGATCGGCCTCGTCCAGAGCGTAGCGTCCGCTGATGGCATCGGTCCACGGCACCCATGGGGCGGACCGGGCGAGCATCTTGATGCCGCGGTAGAGGTGGGAGAAGTCGCAGCCCCAGCATCCCCGCACGTCGAGATGGGGCTTGTTGATGCCCAGGTGCGGGTTGATGGGGATATCGCCATAATCCGTGTACTGGCCCACCACCACATACGTGCCGTTGTCCCTGGCCATGGCCAGGCCTTCGGGCACCGCATGGGGGTTGCCGCTGGCCTCGATGACCACATCGGCGCCCCGGCCGTGGGTCAGGTCTCGCACCGCCGCGGCCCGCGCGCCCGATTCCACTGAGCCGATATCGATCACCTCGTCGGCACCGAAGGCCCGGGCCAGGTCCAGGCGCAGGGCGGGTGCCCCCAAGGCGATGACCTGGGTCGCGCTCCGCATCCTGCTCAGCACGACCGACGCCAGTCCCACGGGGCCGGTGCCTTGGACGGCGACGGTATCGCCCATACGGATGTCGGCTCGCTCTACGGCATGAAAGGCCGTTGGCAAGCCGCAGCCAGCGGCGATGTAGATCTCCGGGGTGACCTCCGGAGGCAGGTGGAGCATGCGCACGCCGGGCCTGAGGTAGATGCTCTCGGCCCATCCGCCCAGCAGGCCCTCGTCGGCCGAGTAGGTGATCCCGTAGACCCTACGATGGGGGCAGCGGGTGGACGCCTTCGCAACCGTGCAGAACCAGCACTGGCCGCATGTGCCGTGAACGTCGAGAAAAGCCACCACCTCGCCCACCTGGAAAGGAACATCGTCCACATCCTGAAGTGGACTCCCCATGGCCGCGATACGTCCCACACTCACGTGCCCCGGGATGATCGGGTAGGGTACTCCGGCGAGCTTGCCGTGGCGGAGATGGCAATCGGTGCCACACACCTCGCTGAAGAGAGTCTCCAGGACCACGGCCCCCGGCTCGGGCTCGGGTGGATCGAGGGCTCGGACCTGGATGGGCTGACCGGGACCCGTCATGACCGCAGCTCTGACCATGGACTGCTCCTTCGTAGGCAGCGTCGCTGCCACGCCCGTCTTCCGCGTGACACGACTCGCGTCCTACAAGGGGGCCATGCTGAGGTGTTGGGTTGGCCCTTGGCGTGGCGATAATCAGCCGAGAGCGCTGCGGAGCTTGCCGACCAGGTCCGCGTCGTCCTTGCCCACGAAACCGTCGGCCCCCGCGGCCAGACATGCGCCCCGGAAGTCGCTGTGGCTCGACAAGACTACAATGCGCGCCTGGGGGTAGCGGGCACGGCAGCGCTCCAGGAGCGAGAGGCCGTGGTCGGGACTGGGCATCGCGTCGCCTTCTCGGCTGGGAATGCTCAGGTCCAAAAGGAAGACCTCGGGAGTGGCGTCCGCCAGCACCCCTTCAGCATCGGCCGCCGAGCCCACCACCCACGTCTCCGAGTCCCCCAGCAGCAGCGGTATGGTGCGCGTGAGCCAGCGCTGAAAGGGAAGGGCGTCTTCGACTATCAGAACGTCCGCCATGGGCTGTCTTCACCCCTCAGAGCAGCCCGCGAGCATGGTCGCGGGCTGCTCCTCATTCGCCTCGGCGAGCACCCCCCCAGGTCCCGCCGAGAGCCGCCCCGATCTTCCTGCCCTCATCGCGGAGAGAGCCATACAAGCCGGGACTCCCCTTGACCGGTGAGAACACTCCCCACCGGCTCTGCCCAATCCGCTTGAAGCACGCCCTCCCGAGCGGGCTGGTCCCCCCGGTGGCGACCCCTCCTAGGGGTAGGGTCCGCCACCATGGCCACTTACCGCTCGAGTTCGAGGTCCAGTGTGGCCTCAACATCGTTCCGCGGCAACCCAACATCGTTCCGAATCCTCCCAACATCGTTCCGAATTCGCCCGACATCGTTTCAGAACGGCCGATGCGCCGAGCATTGGCGGGCAGAGAGGATAGTCGGCCGGGATCGGCGCATAGGATTGTATGTTGCGGGTCTTGCTAGTCGAGGACGTACCCCAGTTCCGCAAGCGGCTGACCGAGTTCTTCGATGGTGTCATGAGCGGATATGACGTTGACGTCGCCGGCAGCCTGTCGGAGGCTCTGGCCTGCCTCGCCGCCGGCCCGCCCGACCTGGTCCTGCTGGACTTGGGCATCCCCGCCGGCCCCGATGACGCCAACCCCCATTGGCAGCATGGTGATGAGCTGCTGGACCGAGTCCGGGCCATCGACCCATCCGCTGCCGTGGTCGTGCTCAGTGCCGAGGACCGCCTCACACGCGACTTCCTGAAGCTCCGACAAGTCGACGACTTCTTCTCCAAGGACCTGCCAGCCGCATGGGAGGGCGAGG
>WJIW01000544.1 GCA_014730065.1 Armatimonadia bacterium
GGAGTGCCGAGAGGCATCCTCTGGATCAGCTGCGGAACCTGGGGCTCCGATCGGGAAGCACCGCAGCAAGCCGCTCTACAGCGCGTCCTCTCCGCGCTCGCCCGTGCGGATCCTGACCGTGTCGGCTACGGGGATGAGGAAGATCTTGCCATCACCCACCTCACCCGTCTGGGCCGCGCCGGTGATGGCCTCTATCGCCGTCTCGACCTGCTCGTCCCTGACCACGGTGTCGATCTTCATCTTGGGCAGCAGGTTGATGGTGTACTCACTGCCACGGTACCGCTCGGTAGTGCCCTTCTGCCGCCCCGCGCCCCGAATCTCCGTCGCGCTCATTCCGGTGATACCGGCTTGGTCCAGGGCCTCGCGAACGGCATCTAGCTTGCTGGGCCGGATGATGGCCTCGACTCTCGTCATTGCTGTGGCTCCTCTCGTGCCGGGGATGCGGCCTCGAGGCCGCATCCCCATGCGCTCGCTCTAGTAGTTGTAGGCCGCCGCGCCATGCTCGGTGATGTCCAGGCCCTCGATCTCCTCCTGGGCGTCGACCCGAAGGCCGATGATCTTCTTGATGGCACCGAAGAGGATGAAGCCGGTCACCAGGCACCAGGCCAGCACGGCCAGCACGCCGATGACTTGGGAGCCGAGGAGCCCCGCGCCGCCGCCGAAGAACAGGCCATCCTGCCCCACGCCGGCACCGAACCGGCTCTCGGCGAACAAACCCACACAGAGGGTACCGATGGCCCCACATACACCGTGGACGCTGATGGCGCCAACGGGATCGTCGATCCGGATCCGGTCGAAGAAGGCCACCGATCCCACCATCGCGGCGCCGCAGATCAGCCCGATCAGAAGGGCTGAGGTGGGCGAGACCGACGCACAGGGGGCGGTGATACCGACTAGACCGGCCAAAGCCCCGTTGAGGCCGAGGGCCAAGTCGGGCTTCCCGTAGAGCCCCCATGCTAGGACGATCGCCATCACGGCGCCGCCCGCGGCGGCTATGTTCGTGGTCACCGCGATGTGGGCGATGTCCACCGTGGCCGCCAAGGTGCTTCCGGGGTTGAATCCGAACCAGCCGAGCCACAGAATGAAGGTGCCCAGGGCCGCCATGGGCAGGCTGTGGCCGGGGATGGCCCGGGGCTTGCCGTTCTCGTCGTACTTGCCGATCCTCGGACCCAGCATCCACGCACCCACCAGGGCGAGCCAGCCGCCCACGCTATGGACCACCGTGGACCCGGCGAAGTCGTGCATTCCGATCTTCTCGGCAAGCCAGCCGCCGCCCCAGATCCAATGGCCCGAGATGGGATATATGACGCCGGTAATGAATATGGAGTAGAACAGATAGGATTTGAACTTGGTCCGCTCGGCCATGGCCCCCGACACGATGGTCGCCGCCGTGGCCGCGAACACGAGCTGGAAGAAGTACTCCACGGCGATGGGAAGGGCCTCGGGATCCTGCTCCTTGTTCAGGAAGAACCCGTCCAGTCCGATGAACAGCGAAGCGGCGCCGCCTCCGAACATGAAGGCGAAACCTACGGCCCAATAGGAGATGGTGCCGGCCACGAAGTCCATTAGGTTCTTGGTCAGGATGTTGGTGGCGTTCTTGGCGCGGGTGAAGCCCGCCTCGACGTACGCGAAGCCCGCCTGCATGAAAAAGACCAATATGCCGGCAAGCAACACCCACAGTGTATCCATGGTGCGCTGCATGTCCGCGAGCTGAAGGGCCATCTGACCCTCGGTGGGTAACTCCACAGCCTCGCCCTGGGCCATGGCCGTGGGGGCGAGGAGAGCGGCGAAGACCAATAGCAGGCCCGCCACGATGACAGTTCGGCGTGATGTGGACACGAGATAGACCTCCCGGATCTTTGCTTGGACGCGTATGCGGCTCACCGGGCCTCGCGAGACCCCCTACGATCGGTCCACCTTCCCGGGGCGCTCGGTTGGCCCGGGCTGATCCGCGGCGGCGGTATCCGGCAACCAATTGCCGGAAGTGATGTGCCGCATACTACGGACCGGCTGAAGCGTTGTCAAGACCAGACCCGCCGGCCCTACCACCGAACTCGTCGCAAATCCACTTGCAATGCGATTTCGCGTCCAATACACTGGCGCCTAGGCCTGCGATCGGATATACTCTGCCGGAAGTATAATGCCGGCAATCGCGGCCTGGCTATGGGCTTCAACGCTCCGACGGTGGCGACTCGCGCCGCCCCAATCTCGCCGGCGCCCGTCGCCGCGACACGTGTCAGGGGGAGCCATGTCCGACATCGACCGCAAAGAGGTCGCCATCCTCAGGGTCCTCGACCAGGCCCAGGGACCCATGGGCGCCGGCCGGATCGCCAAGGAGCTCCGGGGCCACGGCATCGAGCTCGAGGAGCGCGCCGTCAGGTACCACCTCGAGGCCCTCGACGAGATGGGCCTCACCGAGCCCCTCGGCAGGCCCGGACGCCGGATTACCGTCATCGGCCGTCAGGAGCTCAGGGATGCCCGGGTGGCCGAGAAGGTGGACATGGTCCACTCCAAGCTCGAAGCCTTCGCCTACCAGACCACCGTCAGCCCGCGCAACGGGCAGGGCAAGGTGGCTCTCAACATCTCCTTCGTGCCCAGGACATCCCTGACCCAAGCACTGGAGATAATGCGCCCCATCCTCAACTCAGACTTCGCGACCAGCCGCCGGGTACGCATCTTCCAAGCCGGGGATCGAATCGGCAGCCGCCTCGTCCCGGCCGACATGGCCGGAGTCGGCACCGTCTGCAGTGTCACCCTTAATGGCATACTCCTCAAAGCTGGCATACCCGTCCAATCGCTTTTCGGTGGCCTGCTCTCCATCGAGGGGGGCGACCCCAAGCGCTTCACCGAGGTCGTCCACTACGGCTGGACCTCCCTCGACCCCGTCGAGGTATTCATCAAGAGCGGCGCCACCACCGTGAGCGCCGCCACCGCCAAGGCCTCGGGCGTGGTCGGCGCTAGCTTCAGGGAGTTCCCCGCCGTGGCCAGGGAGCACGTGATCGAGGAGCTGGAGCGGATCCGCCCATGGGGCATCGGCGGCGTGATCGCCGTGGGCAGTCCCAGCGCCGCCCTACTGGAGGTCGAGGTACCGCCGGGCCGCTGCGGACTGGTCATCGCCGCGGGCCTCAACCCCGTCGCCGCGGTGGAGGAGGCGGGCGTGCCCACCGCAAGCCATGCGCTCACCTCCCTCTTCGACTATCAGGACCTAGTCGACGTCAACGAGGTCGCCCTATAGGCTCTGGCATCCGTGCCCCAAAGGCCGCCGCGCGAGAAGGAGGGCGGCACTGTCCGCCCGAAGTTGTCATCACGCCCTTCGTGGGGCGGTGGGTGCGCGGGCGCGGTCCGCTCGTTGACACCCCGGAATCCACACACATATAATCGCCGGAGGTCCCGGCGGGCCCGAACGGAGAATTCCCGCCGGGTGCGCGGTGTACAGCCTCTTGCGCATGGTCAGGTTTGGGAGGAGCACACATGCTAGGGAGACGGCTCGCGGCCTTCCTCGCGGTCCTCATGGGAGTCCTTGTCCTTATGAGTGCACCGAGTTGGGCTCAAGAGAACGAGAGTTCCGCGGAAGCGGCCGCTTTGGTAACCGAGGGCATCGAGCGGCTCAACCTCGCACCAAGTGTTGGCAACTTCCAGGAGGCTGTCGCCACCTTCCGACAAGCCGTGGATGTCGCGCCTGAGTACTCCACCGCCCACTTCTACTTGGGTATGGCCCTGTTCAACCTGGCCGAGGAGATGCTGCGCGAGGATCCACTCGCCACCGCGCAGACGGATCCCCTGCTCCAGGAGGCTCTCTCGGAGCTTCAGGCCGCCATCGACCTGGCGCCCAGCGCCTCCGGCCCCAGGCTGTACGTCGCTCGGATCCACGTCCAGCAGGGCGATCTCGGAGCTGCCGACGACGCCATCCAGGGCGAGCTTGAGGTCGCGCCCGAGAGCGCCCGGCCCGTCGCCTACGAGGTCTTGGGCCGCATCCGCGTCGCCCAGGACCGCTTGGCCGAGGGCATGCGGGCCTACAACTGGGCCCTCCAGGCGGACCCGAACTTCGCGTGGGCCCTCTACTCCAAAGCCCAGCTTCTGTATGAGCTCGACGACTTCCAGCAGTGCCTGGACGTCCTCGAGCGCCTCGATGCCCTGCTCACCGCCTACAAGCGGGACGTCGACTACCTCGCCACCCTGGATGCCGAGGGTCGCCGCACCCCCACCCAGGCCCAAGAGACCAGCGAGAAGCTCCGCGAGCGGTTCTCGCGTGTCGCCGAGTTCCGCGAGGACAACATGTGGCCCGACGTCTTCCGCCTCGAGGGGCTCTGCCTGAGCGAGCTCGATCAGTTCGCCTCAGCCCGTGCGGCATTCCTCGCCGCCATGTCGGAGCGGCACGACGGGAACAACCTGGACCTGGAGCTCCGCACTCTCCTCGTGCGACAGTACCTGGAGCAGGCCGACTGGTCGATACGGACCGAGGGACGGGTCAGCGATCCACTGCGGCTCCTCCAGGAGGTCGATGACCGCGTGGAGGAGATCCTGGAGGACAACGCCACGTACCCGCCCGCTCTCCAGCTTCGCGGTGAGGCCTACCTGCTCGAGGCACGGGTCTATAAGCAGGGCGATGAGGATATCCACCAGCTCGAGGACGCCCTCAACGCCTTCCAGGAGTCCACCGCGGCCTACCGGTCAGCCCGTGAGCAGGGCCTACCCATCCCCGAGGCCCGGTCGGGCAAGAACTACGCCTACAACCTAGCCCACCACGGCCTCACCCTGACACTGATGGAGCGCTACCAGGAGGCCGTGGATCTCTACGATGAGGCCCTCTCCGAGGATGTCTTCCCCGACTCCTGCCGCAACCGGGTGTTCAAGGCTTACACCCTGTCCATGGTCGATCCACTTGGGCAGAAGGCCCTCATCGAGCAGCTCGTCGACGAGGGCATCGAGCGGGCCGAGGAGGCCTACGACGCGTACATGTACAGTGGCAGATCCGTCAAGAACGTGGGCACCGCCGAGCAGGAGGCCGCTCGCGAGTCGGGCGACCTGTCCGGCCCCATGGCCATGGCCGCCTTTGCCACTCTCCAGGAGGCACAGGACCTGTTCGAGGAGGCCACCCGTGTCGCCCCCGGCGATGCTCGTGCCTACATGTTCCTGGCCGATGTTCTCTTCCAGCTCGACCAGCTCGGCCCGGCCCGCCTCAACTACGAGCGCGCCCTGGAGTTGATCCCGCCCTCGACCAAGGTCACCATCTCCGATGAGCGGGCGCGAGTCCTGGTGCAGCTCGCCAAAGCTCACATTCAGGCTCGGCTCTATGAGCCGACCATCCGGACTGCGAACGAGGCCTTGGCATACTCCTCTCAGCTCTGGGAGGCCAAGAAGCTCCTCGGCGATGCCTACACCGGTCTGCGCCGGTACGAAGCCGCCCAGGAAGCCTACCTGAATGCCTATGAGCTTCTCGGCGGCGAGGCCAATATCCACACCGCCGAGGTGCTGGCCAAGCATGGCCATCTCTACACCATCATGCGCGAGGACCAGGAGGCCGAGATGTACCTCCTCCGCGCCATCGAGATGTACGACACAGTCATCGGAGCGCAGGACCTACCCTTCGCTCACCAGCCCGTCTACGAGCAGGCGCTGGAGGACCTGGATGCCGTCCAAGACCGGTTGACCAGCGCAGGCCCCGGCTAGCTCCATGGGGGGCACGACATGATCTGGTTTGCCGCGGCCGCCTCGTTACTTGGGGCGGCCGTTGTGCCGACAGCCCAGCCCCACACCTATCGCCTGGAGAACGGGCTCCAGGCCGTCTGGGAGGTCTCGGGGGCCTATGATGCCGTGGCCATCGAGTTCCTCTGCCCCAACCCCGCCGACCCATCCCTATCCGGGCTCCGGCCTATACTTGTCGCCACTTTGGGCGCGTCCGCCCATCGTCCCGGGGGGGCCGCCGAAAGGGTGGCTGCACGGGGCGGAGCCATCCAGGTCACCGAGGACGGCGGCCGCATCGGCCTCTCCGCCGCCGGGGTGGCTGGCAGCGCCCCTGACCTGATCGCCGCCCTCACAGCCACCGTTCTGCAGCCCCCCGCTGGCGTACTCGTCGGCGACGGCTCCTTGGCGCGTCGCCTCGATGCCATGTCCGGCCCCATGTCCCTCCAGGCCCTGGCCGTCAGGGAGCTCTTGGGGCCCCTCTGGTGGCCCAGCCCTAGCGAGATCCGCACCACCTCCCTCGCCCTCGACCCCACCTCCCTCGACGCCGTCCGAGAACAGTGGCTCTGCGCCCGGAGGGCGGGTGTCGCCATCGTGACCGCCGACCCCAGCCTGAGTCCGGACGAGGCCCTGGCCCCCTTGGCGCAGTTGCCTCCCGGCCAGCCCGTTGCAGCGATCCTCCCAAGATCGACTTCCCGTGCAGGCCAGGGAGCTTCCCGTGAAGAACAGCGTGGGCAGAGTGTCGTCAGCCTCGCCGTTGCGGGGCCCGAGCCATTCTCTGCCGCGGCCGCCACGTGGCGGGTTGCGGCGGAGTATCTGGGCGCGGGCAACCGATCGCCGCTGTTCGCGGCATTGCGCAGCGAGGCGGCCCTGAGCTACTCGACGGGCTGCAGGTGGCTGGACCTGGAGGGTGGCATCTTGTGGGCCGAGGCCCACTGCGACCCCGGCGACGAGGCCCTCGTCCGTGAGCGGATGCACCAGGTGATCGCTCGGGAAGCGAGTCGCCGCATCGGCCCCGGCGACCTGGAGCGGAGCCGACGCTGGGCCAGGGTGCGCTGGGAGAAGGACCTGACAGCGGGCGCAAAGAGGGCTAGACTGAGGGCGGCCGCCATGGCCTCGGGGGCGGGGCATCACTGGCCCGAGACCTTCGGAATGGCCATTGAAAGCGTTCGGCCGCAGGACATTCGGCTTGTGCTGGAAACATTAAGCAGTGAAGGCGTTTGGTTCGTGATCGAATCCGGGCCCGGCGAGGGGCGGTCTTAGAGTACGCACAGACCGACGCCAACGCCACCCGATGGCGAGAAGGGATAGAACTCATGCGAAGGCCCCTACTAGTAAGCCTGGGACTGCTAATCCTGGTTGGCGGCGCCGTCGCCGCTCCGTGGATGGGACCCGGCGGAGGCGACCTCCGCACCGGCTACGCCGGTGATGACCTGGTGCCGCCGCTGGAGCTGAAGTGGCGCTTCGTGACCGATGACGACACATGGACTGCCTCCACACCGGCGGTCGATGATGAGATCCTCGTCTTCGCTGTCGCGAATACCGTCTACGGAGTGGATCCCGACTCGGGCCAGAAGATGTGGGAGCATGAGACCACCGATGTCGTCAACTCCGACATCACCTTGGGCGAGGAGCTGGTCCTGGTGGGCGACCACTCCGGGGTGCTCTATGGCATCGAGAAGGACTCCGGACGCCGCGTCTTCCAGTACCGCACCGTCGACGAGGATGACCAGAACGTTAACACGACGATGGGCATGGGCACGAACGCCAACGTCCAGCGGAATGAAGCCGTGGAGAGCGGCTTCGCCCTCGTCGATGAGGTCATCTACTTCGGTGATGATCAGGGAATCGTCCACGCCGTCAAGGCTACTAAGGAGCCCGTCGCCGGCGTCGGCCTCTGGAAGTTCAACGCCCAGCAGGCCATCAAGGTCGCACCCACCTATTACCGAGATGCGCTCTACGTAGCCACCCTCACCGAGGTCATTGCCCTCCAGCGGATCAAGTCCCAGGGCGAGCAGATGTGGAAGGCCGACCTAGGCGGCGGCGGCCGCTATATCCTCGGCAGCCCCGTCATCGCCAATGACCGAGTCCTCGTCGGCGTCGGCGACCAGGTCGTCGCCCTGGAGGCCACCACCGGGCAGGTCATCTGGCGCGCCCCCTCTCAGGGCAAGGTCGTCGGAAGCCCCGCCGTCGTCGATGGCAAGGTCGCCTTCGGATGCAC
>WJIW01000545.1 GCA_014730065.1 Armatimonadia bacterium
CGCCCTGCTCATCCCCGAGAGCAACTCGCTCAAGGACAAGCGACGAGTCCTCAGGAGTCTCATCGACCAGCTCCACGACCAGTTCAACGTGTCGGCGGCCGAGATCGGCGACAACGACATCTGGCGCCGGAGCCAAGTGGGAGTGGCATGCCTCTCCGGTGATCGCACCCATGCGAACCGGGTCCTCCAGAGCGCCCTCGGCCTGGTCGATGGCGAGCACCGCCTGGAGGTACTGAGAGCCGACATCGAGTGGCTCTAAGCTGGGAGGCCGATTATGCACCGCAAACAGAAGATCGTGGCGCGCCAGATACGTGACGCCATCAGCGACATCATCACCCGGGAGGTCAAAGACCCCCGGGTGGGCATCGCATCGGTATCCCACGTCGAGCTATCGGCCGACCTGCGTCACGCCAAGGTGATGATCAGCGTCATCGGCGAGACCGAGGAGGAGATGGACGAGAGCTTCCAGGCCTTGGAGAACGCCGAGCCCTTCATCCGGCGCATGCTCGGTGAGCGGGTGCGCCTGCGCCACGTGCCGGAGCTGGACCTCCAGCGCGACCGAGGGGCCGAGCATGCCGAGAAGATCACCAGGATCCTCCGAGAGATCAACGAGGAGGATGGAGAGGAGCCGACCCATGGCGACGGATCGCCGTAGGTGCCTGGAGGAGGTGGCACGAGCCATCGAGGATGGCAGCACCTTCATCGCCACCACCCATGTGCGACCCGATGGCGATGCCCTGGGCAGCCTGACGGCCTTGATGCTGGCCCTCGATCATCTGGGCAAGACGGTCCACGCCCACACTCAGGACTCGCCGGCCGCCATGTACCAGTTCCTGCCAGCCATCGAGCGGGTCAGCACGGAGGCTCCGAGCCGGGATGCTGTGGCTGCCGCCGATGCGGGTATCGCGGTGGATTGCGCGAGTCTCGATCGGACGGGCGCCGTGGGCGAGCATCTCGTGGCCACGGGCAAGGTGATCTGCATCGACCACCACGCCGGAGGCACGCCCTTCGGCGATGTGCGCTGCGTCATCGGCGAGTCGTCGTCCACGGCGGAGCTGATGATCGAGCTACTGGACGTGCTGGGCGTGCCCCTGACCCGGGAGATCGCCACATCCCTACTGACCGCCCATGTGTTCGACACCGGCCGGTTCAGCCAGCGGAACACCACAGCCCAGGCCTTCCGGAACGGCGCCCGTCTGCTGGAAGCCGGCGCTGAGCCCGAGGCCGTGGTCAGGCACATGTACGACACGGTGCCCCTGGCTCGGATCCAGATACGGGGGCGAGCCTTGCAGCGGGCGGAGATCGACGGACCGTCGGGGCTGGTCTGGTCGGTGCTGTCCCACCAGGACTTCGACGAGCTGGGGGCCCGGGCTGAGGACACGGAGGGTATCGTGGCCGACCTGCGCGGAGTGGGCGAGGGACGCCTCGCCGGTCTCGTATCGGAGGTCAGCCCCCGGGAATGCCGAGTCAGCCTACGCGCCCGAGACGGTGATGTGGATGTGGCCGAGCTGGCCGCCGCCTTCGGTGGGGGCGGCCACACTCGGGCGGCGGGATGCACCATCGAGGACGCTCCGGGCGAGGCAGTACGGCGTTTGATCGAAGCGGCTCGCGCCCAGGCGGGCGCGCGAACGGAGTAGTCCATGCACGACGGTCTGCTCCTCGTGGACAAACCCGCCGGCCCCACTTCCCACGACATCGTGGCCCGCGTGCGGCGCGCGGCAGGTCAGCGCCGCGTGGGCCACGCCGGCACACTGGATCCGCCGGCAACGGGGCTCCTGATCATCCTCCTAGGGGCCGCCACCCGCCTGCAACGGTACATCCTCGGAGCAGACAAGACCTATACCTTCGACCTCGTCCTTGGTCGAGCGACCGACACGTTGGACATGGCTGGGCAGACTATCACCGAGGAGCCCGTCGGATCCGTCGAGGCCAGCGACCTCCTCCGGGCCGCCGAGGGACTGCTCGGCGAAGTGCGGCTCGTCCCGCCCATGGTGTCGGCCATCCACCATGAGGGGCGCCGACTCCATGAGATCGCTCGGGCCGGCGAGACGGTGGAGCGCGAGGCCCGGCCGTGCCGCATCGACCGCCTCGAATCCGTGGGGCACGCCGCGCCCGATGGCGACCTGTTGCGGGTGCCCATGGCCATCGAGTGCTCAAGCGGCACGTACGTGCGCTCGGTGGGCGAGGCGCTGGGCGAGGCCCTTGGTGTGCCCGCCTGCATCGACAATCTGCGCCGCACGGCCATCGATGGATGGACGGAGGGGCAGGCCCGCTCCATGGAGCAGATCGAGGCCGATCTGGTCGCCGCGCTGCGTCCGATGGCCGAGGCCGTCGCACCCCTTGCACGCGTGGATCTCGACACCGAGGAGGAACGGGCATTCCTGCACGGGAACCCGGTGGAGGACGTGCGCGGGGACGAGGGCGAGCGAGCGGCCTTCGGCCCATCGGGCTTCCTGGGTGTGGGGCACCTGACCGATGGATGGCTGCGACCCAGAACCGTTGTGGCGAGACAGGGACGGGCAGATGGCTGAGATTCTGAGGGGCGCCGAGGTCGCCCGGGAGCGCCGAGGGCCATGCGCGGTCACCGTGGGCGCCTTCGATGGCGTGCACCTGGGCCACCAGGAGATACTGCAGACCACCATCGCCATGGCCCGCGACCGGGGCATTCGTTCCTGCGCCGTGACCTTCGATCCCCATCCCGCCGAGTACGCCGGCATCGAGGACTTCCGCTACCTGATGGACCTGGACGAGCGCGTGTATCATCTCGCGGCATCGGGCGTGGACCTGGTCCGTGTGCTCCCCTTCGACGATGATCTGGCCGCCACGGCCCCGCCCGACTATGTGCGGGACATCCTGGTCGGGGACCTGGGCGCCAAGGCGGTAGTCGTCGGCGCGACCCATCGGTTTGGCCGAGGCGGGCGCGGCGACACGGCCCTGCTGGATCAGATGAGCGCGACCCTGGGCTTCACCGTCCGACTGGTACCGGCCACCACTCTGGATGGGGATGTGGTCTCGAGCAGCCGGATCCGCGGCGCCGTGGCCGAGGGCCGCATGAAGCTCGCGCGCCGGATGCTGGGCCGGCCCTTTGGCCTGAACGGGTCGGTGGTTCCGGGGTACCAGCGCGGCGCCAAACTGGGCTTCCCGACGGCGAATCTCAGCCCTCCACCGCGGCGCGTGCTTCCCGCCCTGGGCATCTACGCGGGCACGGTGGGGATCGAGGGTCAGGTCCATCCCACAGGCGTCCATGTGGGGCCTGTCCCGACCTTCGGCTGCGACCACCTCACCATCGAGGCTCACATCCTGGATTTCAGGGGCGACCTGCTGGGCCGTGAGCTCCGGATCGACTTCCTGCGCCGGCTGCGGGATGTGGTCCCCTTCGACAGCCAGGACGAGCTGGTCCTCCAGATCGAGCGCGACCTGCTCCTCACCCGTCAAGTGGTGGACGAACACCTCGGCAAATCGAAGGCCCAGGGAGAAGGGGCCTAGCGGGGCGGGAACGAACTCGATGGGGATCCGGATTCCCGATGGCGAGGTCCACCGGTGGAGGAACTTCGCGACAAAGAGATTGAGATATATCGGGAGCTGATGGAGCCGCCCGATCAGTTCCGCGAGGGCTTCGGTCCTCGCGTTCTCCTGGGCACCCTGTTCGTGGGCTTCGTCATGCTGCCGGGCGCCATCTACTTGGGCCTCTTGGTAGGTCAGAACCTGGGTCCGGCGGCCGAGTGGACGACCATCATCCTGTTCGCCGAGGCCGCCCGCCGCTCGTTCACCAGCCTCCGCAAGCAGGAGATCTACCTCATCTTCTACATCGCCGGCTCACTCACGGCGCTCAACGGGGCGCTGGCCCTGAGCGGCGGACCCTTCGCATGGCCCATCTGGAACGTCTACTTCAAGACATCGCCCGCCGCCGCGGCCTTCGCCGAGGACATCCCGTCATGGGTCGTGCCCACCTTCGACTCGGGTGCGCTCAACACCCGATCCTTCCTTCAGCATGCATGGCTTATCCCCATTCTGGTCATGATGGCGGGCCAGGTGTTGAGCCGGCTGAACTGGTTTTCGGCGGCCTATCTGCTGTTCCGGGTGACCTCCGACCTGGAGCGCCTGCCCTTCCCCATGGCTCCCGTGGCCGCCCAGGGCGCGACCGCGCTGGCCGAGGCCCAGAGCAAGACGGAGACGTGGCGGTGGCGGGTGTTCTCCATCGGGTCGATGATAGGGCTCGCCTTCGGGGCCCTCTACGCGGGCGTCCCGGCGCTAACGGGGGCGGTGCTGAAGCGACCGATCCACATTCTCCCTATCCCCTGGATCGATTTCACCACCGGCACCGAGAATCTATTGCCGGCGGTGCCCATGGGCCTCGATACCAACTTGGGCACGGTGATGATCGGGTTCGTGCTGCCCTTCTGGCTTGTCGTGGGC
>WJIW01000546.1 GCA_014730065.1 Armatimonadia bacterium
ACCGTCGAGGAGCTGGAGCGGTCCATGTTCGAGCGCAGCCCCAGGCGGCCCGATCCAGGCGATCCCCTGGGCGACATTCTGGAGTAAGCCCTTCGGCCGGGGGCGTCGCTTCGCGGCGATGCCCTCCCCACGGGGCGGGGCGGAGTCCCGAGTGCGAGCGCCAGCCAGCTTGGGAGGACTGCTCTAGACCCGCTTGAGCTGTTGGGCCAGGTCGGCCGTCCGCTCAGCGAACCGCTCCAGGACCACAGCCCAGTCGGCGAGATGCTCTCGGCCTTCGTCGGTGATGGTGTAGACGCGGCGCTTGGGCCCGCGACTGCCGGGCGCCCACTCCGACGTGGCCATGCCATTGGCCTCCAGGGCCCGAAGGGTCCTGTAGACTATGCCCGTGTCCACCTCGGTCTGGCTGAAGGGGTCTTCCCGGAGGACCTCCAGGATGTCGTAGCCATGCTTGGGCTGGCCGTCGGCGAGAAGCAGCAGCACCGACGGCTCCACCAGCCTGGGGAGTCTGCTGATGCTACAGCCTTCGGGTATGCCTATCTCCTGTCGACCTCGCCTGCGTCTTCTCAACCTCGGTCACTCCTTGTCGCCACCACGGGCCCACCGCATCCGCTATCTGCAAAGCGTAATAGTCCCACATGTTACCATCTATGGATACAGAACCCTAGCGCAGGTAAGGACCGCGGTAGTCACAATCTCCTGACCGGGGCTCCTCCGAGCGCCGCACGGGGGTGGGCTTGTCGGTGGTGATCCGCGTCGAGTCCTTCGGTCTCTTGCGGCGCTTCAGGCGGCCCCGCTCGTCGGCATCGTGCAGCTCATGTACCGCCTGCAGGATCAGGCCGGCGACGAGTACCCAAGCCGCCGCGCGGAGCCCCGCCAGGATCACCGCCAGCCAATCCGGCTCCATGGGCGAGTGAGCCAGACTCGCCGCCCCCGAGCCCACCCCAGCGAAGCCGCCGAGGACTAGGATGGGATGGGGCAGGCGAGTGGCCGCGGCCGTCAAGACCGCCGAGACCGCCCAGAGGAACCCCCATGGAGCCGAGTAGCTCGTAGGGAGCTGACGCTCACCCAGATGCACCGCCAGGTCGAACCGAGGCGACACATGCGGCAGCAGCGCGTAAGGCGTCAGGGCCAGAAGCCCTAGGGCGCAGGCGGCGAGGAGCGCGTTCGTCCGGAGCCACGTGGGCCGCATGGCTCGCCGTCGGCGGTCCATCCATCCCGCGACGCAGCCCAGGGCGCCCACCGCCATGGTGACAACAGCCAGCAGGACTGACACCACGGGCTCGGCCTCGTCGCTCCCTCCCGAAGCCATCAGCACCCAGGCGTGGATGAGTGTGGCGATCGCCACGGGAACGGCCAAGGACCATGGTCGAGAGGGGCTGCCCCGCCACGTGCCCACCAGACCCGTCAGTAGGCCCGCGACACCGGCGGGAGCGAGCAGGCGGGCCTCGTAGGGATCGTGACCGCGGAGGAAGGGCAGGTGCTTCAGGGCGGCGTAGGTGGCCAGCCCGGCGAGGAACCCGACGGCCAAGCCGGCGACCGACCGGGTGAGGGCGACGAGGGGATCGCCATCGGGCTGGGGCCTCTCGCGTCGGCGGATGAGCTTGGGCATGGGTTCCTAGTCGGGCAGCCCGTCCAGTATCTCGTCCACACGCTCCACGGTCACGTTCTCGTGCATGTAGTGGTTGACCATCATCACGGGTCCCGTGCCGCATGAGGCTAGGCACTCGGCGGTCATGAGCGAGAACTTGCCGTCATCGGTGGTGCCGCCCACGTCGACCTGTAGGCGCTGCCGGAGATGCTCCAAAATGTCCTCGGCTCCGGCCATGCGGCAGCTCAGAGTCTTGCAGACCTGGAGCACGTAGCGTCCGACGGGCTCTAGGTGATACAGGGTGTAGAAGGAGGCCACGCCGCTGGCATAGCCGGGGTCCACGCCGATGATATGGGCGATGTCCTCGATGGCGTCCTCGGCCAGATGCCCCTGGGCCTTCTGCGCTAGCCAGAAGGCGGGCATGAGAGCCGACCGGGGCTCCTCGTACGGGTCCATGAGGGCCGTGATCTCGGCCCGAAGCTCGTCGGGAAGCATAGCTCGTGTCCTCTCGCCGGGTTGAACAGTGCAAGGTTCGGTGGCATCGGCCCGCGCCCTCCTGCAAGCTGCTTGGCTGAAGGGAGCCGACCCTCGCCGGCGAATCCTGGGCCGAGGCTGGGGGGGAGCCACTGAAGGCGAGTGAGACCATGCTGCGGTTCGTGCTTGCGGCCTTACTCTTATGCGCCCCGGCGCTGGCCGACCTCCACGACGACCTCCTGGAGACCGGCCGCGACATGCGGGGCCTGGATCTCGACGACGACGGCGCGCCCGAGCTGCGGGCGGTCATCCCCGTCGACGGCACCGCGCGAGAGACGGAAGACGCGCCCCTGGCGCTGGTTCTGATCGAGGCGAGGCTCCTCGAATCGCCCGGCGGCATGACCGACCTGCGGCCGCATCTCGACACGTACCTGGACGACCTGGCCGACGAGGGCTGGTCCACCGCCGCCGTGAGCTGCGACCTCTACGGAGGCGACCGGCACCAGGACGGCCCGACCCTCCTCGCCCTCAGGGAGTACCTGCGAGCCGTGCACTCCGCGCGCCCGGAGCTGCGCGCCGCCCTACTGATCGGCGCCTTCCCCGATGCCCACCTGGTCCGCCAGGTGAACTGGTGGAAGCATGGTCCGATCACCCTAAACGCCGAGACGGCCAGCGAGCGGATCTACGACGACGAGGAGGGCATCGACTACCTCCGGTCGTACCCCGAATCGGTCTGCTTCCGGACCGACCTGGTCCTGGGCGATCTCGATGGCCACTGGGAGGACCTCTACCACCTCGAGCGCACGGCGGTTCCCTACGTGATCGCCGCGTTCCCCGAGGGCCGGGCGGCCGCGGGCTTCGGCCCCGACGCCATGGAGGAGGGCACCGTCGAGTTCGAGGACTTCTTCTTCGTCAACGACGGCGAGTACCGCATCCACACGGGCCCCGACGGGCGGATCCTCGTCTCTCCCCTCCCCTCCTCCCACGCCGAGTGCGCCCCCGATGACCTGCTTCAGCCCAACCCCATGGCCCGGCCCGAAGTTCTTATCGGCCGCCTCGACGCCCGCCATGCCTCGGTCATCCCCGATCCCGACCTCACCGACGCCCACGGCCGGACGCTGCTCGCCGACGACGGCACGCCCCAAGTGCTCGAGTTCGATTCGGAGGACGACGCTCCCGCGCCCCGCAGCTACTACG
>WJIW01000004.1 GCA_014730065.1 Armatimonadia bacterium
GCCCATGCGTCGGAGGCGTGGGTGCAGGGCGGAGCCCCTGCGTCGGAGGCGTGGGTGCAGGGGCGGAGCCCCTGCGTCGGTGTGCATGGCTGTGTCAGGCGTCCACGAGGCTGACGAAGGCGGATT
This sequence comes from Armatimonadia bacterium, assembly GCA_014730065.1. Taxonomy (GTDB): domain Bacteria; phylum Armatimonadota; class Zipacnadia; order UBA1398; family UBA1398; genus UBA1398. The sequence goes on from WJIW01000004.1 coordinate 127, forward strand.
CCAGGTCCGGTGAGTCGGTGCTTTGGCGCAGTTCGTGGGGCGAGCCTTCGGCTACCAGCCTTCCGTCGTGTACGATGCCCACTCGGTCGCACACGGCCTCGGCTTCGGACATGATGTGGGTCGAGAACACGATGCCTTTCCCCTCATCGGCCAGTCGCCGGACGCCTAGTCTCACGCGCCGGGCGACGAGGGGGTCGAGTCCCGAGGTGGCCTCATCGAGCAGGAGAACGGGCGGCGAATGGAGTGTGGCCCGAGCCAGGTTCAGCCGCTGCTTCTGCCCCGTGCTGAGGGCGTCGGTGGGCTTCTCCAGGATCTCCGCCAGGTCGAAGAACTCGGTGGCCCGCTCGATGGCCTCGTCGGTGGCCTCCTCGTCCAGTCCGTAGAGGGTGGCGAAGAATCGCAGTACCTCCGAGCCTTTGTGCCGAGGCGGCAGGCCCGCGCCTGCGGCAAGGAACCCGATGCGCGCCTTGACCTCAAGTGGCTCTTTGCTGGGATCCCGGCCTCCTATACGGAGGTCGCCCAGGGTGGGGCGGGTGAGGCCAGCCAGGCACCGGAGGGTTGTCGTCTTGCCCGCGCCGTTTGGGCCTAGGAGCCCGTAGATCTCGCCGGCCCGCACCTGGAAGCTCAGCTCGTCGACGGCGATGACCAGCCCGCCCGACGGGTCATCGAACACCTTGCGCAGTCCCTCGACTTCGATCAGCGGCCGGTCCATTAGATGATCTCCGGCAGGCTGGCGGCGGCGACGGCTTGTCCGACGCGCCGGCTGTAGTCGTCGGGCAGGTGGATGGTGACGCGCTCGGCCAGGCGGGGGAACTCCACTTTGAGCACCCGCTCGGCCCACTCTCGCATCACCTGTCCGCCCTGGCCCGAGGTGACGCGGCCGAGGGTGAGCACGTGGTCGATCTCGTAGAAGTCCGCATAGTGGGCGATGGCGTAGCCGAGGTATGCGCCCAGGCTCTCGTAGACCAGCTCGGCGACCCGGTGGTTGTTGGAGTGGAGCACCTGGAGCATCTTGAGCTTCTCGGCGGGCGAGTCCCCTAGGGCCAGATCCAGTCCCGCGCTCTCGGCCAGTCGGATGGCGCCGACCTGGCTCAGGTACTGGACGCCACAGCCCCGGTCTCCCGACCATTCGTCCTCGGGCGCCTCGGGATCCATGTCCAGAGGTGCGAAGGCCAGCTCGTTCAGCCAGCCGGTGATGCGGCCCTGACCGTCCACATAGCCCGCGGCCTCGCTGGAGCCCATGGCGATGCCGAGTACGTTCCCGGCCTCTAGGGTGACGGCACCGGCGAGGGCGGTGACGTCGCCGTCGTTCCGCACCTCCACGGGCACGGACCCGATCTCGGCTGCGAGGTCGAGGTAGATCCCGGCCACCTTCTCCTCGAAAGCGTCGCGGGGGATGCCCCGGAAGAGCGAGGCGACCCGGACCCGGTTGTCGACGTACACGCCCGCCGAGCTGACTCCGATGGCATCGACCCTGGGCATGTGGCTGGCGGCCCGGCGTAGGGCGCCTCGGATGTGCTCACGGTGGTAGTCGGCGTTGTCCTCGTCCTTGGGATGCCAGATGACCTCCTCGCTGAACACGGGCTCGCCATCGACGACGGCGGCGACCTTGTGGTCGCTGGCTCCGGCGTCGAACCCGATCCGGCACCCATCCAGGTGCCCGCCGACGGCGGTGCGGCTCTCGGCGGGCTCGGGCGCTTTCGAAAGGGACGCGACCTCCACGGTGAAGGGCTGGCCGTACACCATGCCCATGAACTCGGCATCGAAGGCCCGGGTCCCATCGGGGGAATACGCCTGCCGGATCCGCTCGCCCAGCTCCTGGGGCCCGCAGATCCACACCCGCCAGCCGCCCCACTGCCAGAGCAGCATCTTGACCAGGCGCTCCAGGTGCCGGAGATTAGTGCGCTCGGTACCCGGCCCCGGCGGCTGGACGACCGTGCGGTGAAGGCCCACCTGGCCGCCGTCGCGCTCGATGGCGATGACGACCTCCTCGGCCGCTCCCGACTCCTGGGCCATGGTCCGGAACCGGGCATTGGCCGAGGCGAGGGGCCGGAACTGGGGATCCAGCGGGGGCGCCACACTGGGGTGGGGGGCGAGGACGTGCTCGCTAACTTGCGGAGCACGCCAGGGACGTCTTCGAAGACTGAAGAGCCTCAACTCGGTACCTGCCCTTCCGCCGAGCGAAGGGTTCGGGCGAGGGGGCGCGAACCTTCGCTCGCACGCTCCGGTGGAGCAGGCCCTGCCGCCCGCCCACCAGCTACCGCCTGTCACCCTACACCCCCGGGGCGCTAGTTAGCAAAGGCTTTGAGGAGCGCTGACCCATGGACTTCAGGAGCACAAACGCCGAGATCTTCGTGCCCGATGGCTCGCCCGAGCCTGCCGCGCTGGCCCGGACAAGCCACCTCTCCATCGCCGCCCACCAAGACGACATCGAGATCATGGCCTACCACGGCATACTCGAGTGCTTCCGGGCCCGCGAGTGCTGGTTCACGGCGGTGGTCGTGACCGACGGCGCGGGCAGCCCCAGGGACGACTACTACGCCGACTACACCGATGCCATGATGCGCGAGGTCCGGAAGCACGAGCAGCGCAAGGCGGCGTATGTGGGCGAGTATGCCGCCGCCGTCCAGCTCGGCTATCCCAGCTCCGTAGCGAAGGACTCCGAGCGCGACGATCCCGTCGAGGACCTGATGGCCATCGTGCAGGCTTGCCGGCCCGAGTACTTGTACATACACAACCTGGCCGACAAGCATCCCACACACATCGCCTGCGCCCTCCGCACCATCGAGGCCCTGCGGCGCCTGGACTACCGCGCCAACCTCAAGGGTTTCTACGGCTGCGAAGTGTGGCGTGATCTGGATTGGCTGCCCGATGAGGAGAAGGTCACCTTCGACGTCAGCGCCCACGAGAATATCGCGGCATCGGTGCTGGGCGTCTTCGACTCTCAGATCGCAGGCGGGAAGCGGTACGACATCGCCACCATGGGCCGCCGGCACGCCAACGCCACCTACTACCAGTCCCACGGTACCGATGTGGCCACGGCGATGATCAACGCCATGGACCTGATGCCCCTTCTGGAGAGCCCCGACCTAACCCCGGCGGGCTTCATGAAGGCCCATCTGGATGGCTTCGCCCTGAAGGTTCTGGACCGGATCAACGCCATCCAGTAGCCAGGGGGAAGGTCCCGCCGCGCCGGGCCGAGGATAACCCATCACAACGCCGGGCCGCCTGGCCCGAGGTATGCGGGAGGCCGAGATGCCTGACAAGAAGTACGCCATCGGACTCGACTATGGAACCAACTCCGTGCGCGCCCTCATCGTCGATCTCAGCGACGGCACCGAGGTGGCGAGCCACGTGCATGAGTACCAGAGCGGCGAGGCGGGGATCATCCTCGATCCCGCAAGCCCCCATCTGGCCCGGCAGAATCCCAGGGACTACCTGACCGGCCTGGAGGACGCGGTGAGGATGGCCGTGGCCAAGGCCGAGGAAGGGGGCGACTTCTGCGCGGCCGACATCATCGGCATCGGTGTGGACACCACGGGCTCGACGCCCATCCCAGTGGATGCCGAAGGCACGCCCCTGAGCTTCAAGGAGGAGTTTGGCGACAACCCCAACGCCATGGCCTGGCTCTGGAAGGACCATACCTCCGTCGACGAGGCCGAAGCCATCACCGCCGCCGCCGCGAAGCTGCGGCCCCAGTACCTGGCCAAGTGTGGCGGCACCTACTCCTCGGAGTGGTTCTGGTCCAAGATCTGGCACTGCCTGAAGGTGGACCGGGAAGTCTTCGACGCTGCCGCGAGCTGGGTGGAGTTCGCCGATTGGGTACCCGCCGTGCTCGCCGGCGAGACCGACCCCAAGGTCATCAAGCGCAGCGTCTGCGCCGCTGGCCACAAGGCCATGTATTCCGAGGAGTGGGGCGGGCTCCCCGACCGGGAGTTCCTCGCCGGCCTGGATCCCGCCCTCGGGGAGCTGCGTCCGCGGCTGTATGACGAAGCCGTCCCGTCCAACGTCCCCGCGGGCGAGCTGTCCAAAGACTGGGCCTCGCGCTTGGGCCTCAAGTCGGGCATTCCTATTTGCACCGGCGCCTTCGATGCCCACCACGGCGCCGTGGGCGCGGGCGTGGCCGAAGGCACCCTCGTGAAGATCATCGGAACCTCCACCTGCGATGTGGCCGTATGGCCCTCGGACCGCGACCTGGCCGACATTCCCGGCGTCTGCGGCATCGTCGATGGGTCAGTCATCCCCGGTATGTATGGCATCGAGGCTGGCCAGAGCGCCGTGGGCGACATCTTCAACTGGTTCGTCTCCGTGCTCTGTGAGGGCGATAGCTCGCTCCACGAGAAGCTGACCGAGGAAGCCGGTAAGCTGGCCCCTGGTGAGAGCGGCCTGCTGGCACTGGACTGGAATAACGGCAACCGCACCATCCTCGTCGACGCCCGGCTCACCGGCCTGCTTCTCGGCCAGACCCTTCGCACCACTCGGGCCGAGGTCTACCGGGCTCTCATCGAGGCTACCGCCTTCGGCGCCCGGATGATCCTGGACCGCATGGAGGAATACGGCGTTACCGTGGAGCGTGTCGTTAACTGCGGCGGTATCGCCGAGAAGAACCCCATGCTCATGCAGATCTATGCCGACGTCACGGGCCGCACCATGCTCATCAGCCGCTCGGGCCAGACCTGCGCCCTTGGTGCCGCCATGTTCGGCGCCGTCTGCGCTGGCCCGGACAAGGGCGGCTATGCGACCATCCAAGACGCCCAGGCGGCGATGTGCGGCGTCAAGGAGACTACCTACGAGCCGATACCCGAGAACCGGGAGGTCTACCAGGAGCTGTTCGAGCTGTACCGCCGGCTCCACGACACCTTCGGCCTTTCGGGCCACTCCGACGCCCTAGGTGACGTGATGAAGAAGCTGCTGGAGATCCGGTCCCGGGTGGTGGGCTAGCCATGACGCCCCTACCGTGGATCGGCCTACTCGCCGCCCTCCTCCAACCCGGGCCTACGGCCGAGGAGGCCCGGGCGGCCCTGGACCGCGCCGTGGACTTCATGGCCACGGAGGTAGCGTGCGAGGGCGGCTATCTGTGGCGGTACAGTGAAGACCTTACCGTGTTCGAGGGCGAGGGCCCGGCGACGGCGACTCATATCTGGATTCAGCCGCCGGGCACACCCGCCGTCGGCATGGCGTACTACGAAGTCTGGCGTCTGTTGGGCGACCCCGCGTATATGAGCGCGGCCCAGGCCGCCGGCCATGCCCTGGTCGAGGCTCAGCTTGCCTGCGGCGGCTGGGACTACCACTACAACTTCGACCCCGATGCCGCGGACGGCTACTACACCCTTCTGGACTCCCTCGCGGGGACCGACCCCGTGGGCCGCAACCAGGGCACCATGGATGACAACAACACCCAGAGCGCCCTGCTGTGCCTGGCGTGGCTCAATGCCACAGAGCCCGATCCGGCCTTCCAGCGGGCCGTCGATGCCGCAGTGGACTTCTTCGTGGAGGCGCAGATGGACAATGGCGCATGGCCCCAGCGCTATCCCGATCCCATGGGCTATGCCGCCTTCCCCACTTTCAATGACGCGACCATCAACGACATCATGAAGACCCTGAAGACCGTGGGCGACCTCACGGGCCGAGCCGATGCCCACGACGCGGTGCTGCGTGCGGGGGAGTTCATCCTCCTTAGCCAGGGCGAGCCGCCCCAAGCTGGCTGGGCGCAGCAGTACGACGAGAGCCTGGAGCCGGCATGGGCCAGGAAGTTCGAGCCTCCGGCCTGGTGCCCCGCCGTCACGGCGAGGAACATCAACAGCCTCATCGATCTGTACCACTGGACGGGCGAGGAGCGATGGCTGGAGCCCATCCCCCCTGCCATCGAGTGGCTGGAGACCTGCCGGCTCGAAGATGGCCGCTGGCCTCGGTTCGTGGAGCCGGGGACCAATGATCCCCTGTACTTCACCAGCGACTACGATCTGGTCAAGACCGACGATGACCTACCCACCCATTACTCCTTCCAGGGGACCTACGGCGTTCCCGCGGCCATCGAGCGGTACCGGCGCACCACCGGGCATCCGCCCACGCCGCCGCCGCCCGCCGAGGTGTCGCGCGTGCCCGAGCCCACGGGACCCGCTGCTAGTGCGTACATCGAGGAGCATGCCGACACGGTGGCGTCCATCATCGCCGGTCAGGATGATCGGGGCGTGTGGGTGGAGGATGGCTGGATCGAGTGCCGGACGGTGATCCGGAACATCCAGGAGCTAGCGGCTTACGTGTGGGCTGCCGAAGGGGTGGGCGAGTAGCCGGCCAGCTACGCCTGCTTGCCCGCGAACCGGTAGCCGCAGTCGCCGCAGTAGACAGCCCACGGCGGGACGTCAGCCTGGCAACGGGGGCAGTGGTAGAGGGTCTGGGTGGCCGAGGCGGTGTCGCGGGGCGGCTCGTGGGGCTGGGGTGCCGTTGGCTCCGGCGGTTTTCGGGAGGGGTGGGAGGGGTGGAGCCGCTGCTTCCATTCCTCGGGGCTGAACACGGCCTTGCACCGCGGGCAGTAGTAGTTCCCATAGAAGATGGGCTTCTCGAAACCGCACTCGGGACACTTCGCTCCGAACATCCGCGCGTTCCCAGCCTTCCCGTCAGGTCCTCCCAATAGCGCGTCTAGCTCAACGAGTGTAGCATATTTGCCCGCACCTCGGGCGGAGACCTGCGGGATGGGCAGGCCTGGCCCTCCTCCCCCGGCGAACTCCCTCCCCGGAGGGATGCTCCATGACCGATCGGGAGCGCTTCATCAACTGTGTCCTCGGTGAGCCCGTGGACCGCCCGCCCTACATGCTCTTCTGGGGGCCATGGGGACGCGCCTGGCAGCGGTGGGAGCGCGAGGGCAAGCCCGAGGAGGTCACCGATCACCGCAGCTTCCAGGATCCCGACGCCCCTCCCATGACCGTGCCTGTCGCCTACGGCCCGTGTCCTCGCTACGAGCACCGCATCGTCCAGGAGGACGAGGACTACGTCGTCCACACCGATCACTGGGGCATCGTCCGCAAGGACTACAAGCACGGGGAGTCCATGCCCCACTTCCTGGAGTTCCCCGTGAAGAGCCGCCGCGACTGGGAGGAGTACCGGGAGCGCCACCTAGATCCCGACGCTCCCCAGCGGCTGGAGGGAAACTGGCGAGAGGTATGCCGCCAGTGGACCGACCAGGGCGCCCCCATCCAGCTCGGTAACTTCCCCGATGTGGGCATCTTCGGCAGCCTGCGCTGGCTCCTGGGTGACGAGGAGTGCCTCATCGCCTTCCATACCGACCCCGGCCTCGTCCACGAGATCATGGACCACATGACAGGCCTCTACCTGACGGTCTTCCGGGCAGTCGCCGCCGAGGTCCGGGTCGATGTGGTCCATATCTGGGAGGACATGTGCGGCCGCCAGGGATCGCTCATCTCGCCCACCCATTGGCGCGAGTTCATGGGGCCCTGCTACCGGCGCATCAAGGCCTTCTGCGACGAGCACAGCATCCCCGTGCTCTCCGTCGATACCGATGGACAGCCCATCGACATCACCCCCTGCATGATCGCGGTGGGCGTCAACTACCTCTGGCCCATGGAGGTGGCGGCCGGCGCCGACGTCAACGAGTTCCGGTCCAAGTTCCCCGAGCTGGCGCTCATGGGAGGTATCGACAAGCGAGCCCTGGCCAAGGACACGGCAGCCATCGACGCCGAGCTGGACCGGGTGTGGCCCGCCGTCGAGAAGGGACGGTACATCCCCGAGCTGGACCATGGGGTCCCCGACGACGTTCCGTGGAGCAACTACAAGTACTACACCGATGAGCTGAGCCGCCGGATCCGGGGCCGGTAGCGGACTTCAAGCCGAAGGGAATCTAACGATGTACCGAGTCGGCCAGGAGGAGATCGATGCCGTCGCCAAGGTGATCCTCAGCGGCGAGCTGTTCCGGTACCACGAGGGCGGCGAGTGCGAGCGGTTCGAGAAGCGTTATGCCGGGTTCGTCGGCGCGGAGCATTGCCGCATGACCTCCAGCGGAACCGCGGCGCTGACCGCCCTGCTCGCCGGCTTGGGCCTGGGCCCCGGTGATGAGGTCATCGTGCCCGCCCAGACCTATATGGCCACGGCCATCTCAGTTCTCAGCGTGGGCGCCATCCCCATCATCGCCGATGTGGACGAGAGCCTCACTCTATGCCCCCGAGCCACCGACGAGATCATTGGGCCCCGGACCCGGGCCATGATACCGGTGCATATGTGGGGCCTGCCCTGCGACATGGACTCGCTCACGGCCATCGCCAGGAAGCGTGACCTGTTGGTCATCGAGGATGCCTGCCAGGCGGTGGGTGGCGCGTACGAGGGCCGGATGCTGGGCAGCATCGGCGACGGCGGCGCCTTCAGCTTCAACTACTACAAGAACATGACCGCCGGCGAGGGGGGCGCCCTGGTGACCGATGATGCCGAGGTCGCCCAGCGCGCCGGCTGCATGGTCGACTGCTGTAGCTTCTACTGGACGGGCAGGCAGGACGACTTCCGGCCATTTGCGGCCACCGGCTCCCGGGCCTCGGAGATCGAGGGCGCGCTGATGAACGTTCAGCTCGACCGGCTGCCCTCCATGATCCAGGCCCTGCGGGACCAGAAGAAGCGCATCCTGAAGGAGACGGCGGACACGCCGCTGACACCCGCGCCCTCCCGCAGCCTCGATTGGGAATGTGGCGCTCAGGTGGTGTACACCCTGCCCGATGAGGATTCGGCCACCGGCTTCGTCGAGAAGGTGGGCGGCGTGATCGCCGGTAAGACCGGCCGCCACGTCTTCACCGAGTGGGACCCCATCCTCGATCACCAGGGCGCCCATCATCCCGACCTGAATCCGTACAACCTACCCCAGAACCAGGAGTGCCGCCGGGAGTACCCCGAGGGTATGTGCGAGCGGTCCCTGGATATCCTGGGCCGCACGGTGATGATCGCGAACCACCCCGACCGTAGCGAGTCCGAGGTCTCGGCCGTCATCGAGAGGATCCGGGAGGCGGCCGAGACGGTCTTGGGGTGACGCGCCGGGCGGGGCAATTGGGTTCGTTTGGCGATTCGAAGGCGTAGGACGGAAGAGCGCGCGGGCCGCCAGGCAACCCGCGCGCGTCTTGTGTGGTGTCTGGTGCGGAAGCGCTACTCGTCGACGCAGTCGTTTAGTTGCATGTACCAGCCCCAGTTGGACCGGTCCCATGGTGTCCCGTACGCGAGAGCCGTTTCGGCTCCCCCGACGTCCTGGAGATGTACGAAGACGTAGAAGGGGTTGGGGCTCGTCCAGCCAAGCTCTTGTGCAAGATCGATCGTATACGTCTTGCTGCCGGTGAAGCCAGTCCCATCGTTAATCAGGCTCAGTCCACCGTAGTTTGTGGCGTCTTTCCAACTTGAGGGA
>WJIW01000547.1 GCA_014730065.1 Armatimonadia bacterium
CCCAAGTACACCTTCGACAACTTCGTCGTCGGGCCATCGAACCGCGTCGCCCACGCCGCGGCCAAGAACGTGGCGGCTACACCGGGCACGGCCTACAACCCCTTGTTCATCTACGGAGGCGTGGGGCTGGGCAAGACCCATCTCATGCAGGCTATCGGTCATGGCGTGAAGGCCCAGCACCCGGGCAAGGAGGTCGTCTACATCAGCGGCGAGGCCTTCCTGCAGAACGTCCTGTACGCCATCCGGGAGAACAAGATGGATGCCTTCAGGGCCCGCTTCCGCAAGGTGGACCTCTGGCTAGTCGATGATATCCAGTTCATCGCATCCAGGGAGGGCACCCGCACCGAGTCGGAGTTCTTCTTCACCTTCAATGCCCTGTACCAGGAGGGTCGCCAGATCGTCATCTCCTCGGACCGGCCGCCCAAGGAGCTGCACCTCATCGACGACCGGCTGCGGTCGCGGTTCGAGATGGGGCTGATGGCCGACATCGCCGTGCCGGACCCGGAGACCCGTCTGGCGATCCTTCAGCAGCGCGCGGAGGCTACCGACTCCACCGTCCCCGTCGAGGTGCTCCAGTACATCGCGGACCGAGTGGAATCCAACATCCGTGCGCTCGAGGGGGCCTTGGTGCGCGTCATCTACACCGCCTCCATCGATGGCGAGAGCGTCAGCCTCGATCTCGTCAAGCGCTGCCTCGAGGACTACGCCGTAGAGAATGGCAGCAAGGGCGTCTCCATTGCCGACATCAAATCCCTCGTGGCCGAGCGCTTCGGCATCGCCGAGGCCGACCTAAGCAGCAAGAAGCGACACAAGGCGCTGGTCACCCCGAGGCAGATCGCCATGTACCTGGCTCGGCAGCATACCGAGCTATCGCTTCAGCACATCGCCTCGGAGTTCAAGCGCCAGGACCACACCACCGTCATGCACGCGTGTACCAGGACCGAGGACATGATCTCGGATGATCCTTCTCTGGCTTCCGTCGTTAATGAGATAGCGGACCAGCTCCGCAGAGGACCCGTGGGACGGTGACTGCCGGCCATGGCGATGCCAGCTCGGCCCATGCACTCCGCTTTGGGGCTCCGGTCCGCGGCTGGGCGTGCCTTGGGGACGAGCGGTGGATAGCCGGAGAATCTCCGGTGGATAGGCTGTGGACAAGCAGGCGGTGTGGACAAGCCCCGCCCCGGCCACGACCTATCCACTACGATCTCCACAACGAAAAACCGCGTCATTGCAGGCTTTATGCCGGTTATCCACAGAATACACGGCATCAGTAGTACTGTAGTAGTTAGTACTAGAATCAGAGATAAAACACTACAGACCGTGGAGAACGTGAAGAAGCGGCGGATCCCCATGGGGAGATCCAGGAGGAGCTTGAGCGATGAAGCTTTCGTGTGACAGGGCAGCCTTACTCGAGGGGATCCAGGTCGTGCAGAAGGCCGTTAGTCCCCGCAGCACCTTGCAGATCCTGGGCAATCTGCTGCTGGAGACCCGGGACGATGGCCGTCTGGGGTTGATGGCGTACGACCTGGAGATCGGTATCGAGACCACCGTGGCGGCCGAGGTGGACCGGCCGGGCGCCCTGACCATCCCGGCCCGGGTGCTCAGCGAGGTCGTGTCCATCCTTCCCGAAGCTCCGGTCCACCTGGAAGTCGATGACCGGCATGTTACTCAGGTTACGTGCGAGCGCTCCCAGTACCAGCTCCATGGCCTGCCCGCGGAGGAGTTCCCCAGGCTGCCCCAGCTCGAGGGCGGCACCACGGTCAAGGTGTCGGGCGAGATCATTGGCCGCCTGATCCGGGAGACCCGGTTCGCCAGCTCGGCCGATGATCCCCGCAAGGTCCTCACGGGCATGCTCACCATCCTCGATGGCGGCGAGATCCAGCTCGTCGCCACCGACGGCTACCGCCTGGCATGGTCCAGGGATGCCATCGAAGGCGAAGTGCCGTCGCGGATGGAGGCCATCGTGCCGGCCAGGGCCTTCGGCGAGGTCGCTCGGCTCATTACCTCGGGCGATGCATCGGTCGAGGTGACGTTGTCCGAGTCTCAGGTTCGGTTCGTCATCGGCGATGCGTGCATTCAGTCCCGGCTCATCGAGGGTCAGTACCCCAACTGGGAGCGGGTTATCCCCGCCAGCCACGACAAGGTCCTGGTCATCAGCGTAGACGAGCTCCGGGCCGCCGCCAAGCGCGTCGCCGTTGTCGCTCGGGAGGACGGGAACAAGGTCATCATGGATGGCTCTGCTGATGGCCTTACTCTCCTGGCCAAGAGTCAGGTCGTGGGCCAGGCGCAGGAGGACCTAGGCGTCAGGTTCGATGGCGAGCCCATCACCATCGGCTTCAACTCCCGGTACCTGCTGCAAGCCATGGAGGTCATCGAGTCCGAGGAGGTACGGCTGGAGCTGAAGGAGTCGGACAACCCGGGAGTGCTCAAGCCCGTTGGCAGGGAGAACTACATCTGTCTGCTCATGCCCATGGGTGTTGCACAGGGCTAGGATGCCACGGTACTTCACAGGCTGGGCTCGATGTGTCCCAGCCTGTTCTGCTGCGTGACGGGCCGAGATGGAGGGGACGGGGTGCGGGCCCAGGGGGGCCATCCACAACACGAGGGAGACCGTCCGGGGGGACACGCTCTACCGCAGGAGGATGTCTGGATGAAACTGGGCACCATCAAGTCGTCGATGATCATCGGCGCGCTGCTCCTCTCGATCCTGCCCGCGGCGGTCGTTGGATTCTGGGCCGTCTCCACCGCTACAGCGGAGCTGGAGGACGCTGCGGCCCACCACCTCACTACCATCACCAATAGCCGGCAGCGCGAGATCCAGTCACTGTTCGAGCATGCCCGGGAGGACGCCCAGGTCTTCGCCGAGCAGACGGCGGTCTTGCAGGCGTATGACGCCGTCCGCCGGTTCCACATCGAGCAGCAGGTTGGTCCCGATGACCCGTACCCCACGAGCTCTCCAGGCTACGCGGAGGTCCGCGGCGGGGTCGTCGGGCCCATCGCCCACCTGGTTGAGATGTACGGCTACCACGACGGCTACCTCATCTGCGCCGCCCACGGACACGTCATGCTGACGGTCCGGGGTGAGGACGCCGAGCAGGGGCAGAACCTGAGAACGGGCTCCCTCGCCGACTCGGGCCTAACCCAAGCATGGCAGAAAGCGATTACTGAGGGGCAGGGCTCGGTTATTGTGGACTTCACCCACTACGAG
>WJIW01000548.1 GCA_014730065.1 Armatimonadia bacterium
ACACAGACGCGCCGCTCCCACGCCCGTCGCGCCGCTGGCCCGAGGCCGGCTTAGACCTCCCGGATCATCGCATGGTAACGGCCCATCCAGTAGGGGAGTAGGAATGCGCCGCCGTCGTCCTCGGCCCTTCCGCCGCCGCCCCTTCGAAGCTGGTAGGGATTGCCGTTCCACTTGAGCATGCCGTTCTCGCTGTAGGGCAGCACCTCGGTCGACGCCAAGTTGCCGCCTCGATCGAACTCGGTGGAGACGGTGATGTCGGCCCGCACAGAGTTGTCTACATCCCAATGGATCCGATCAGTGGGCATCTCTCGGAGGGTCCGAACAGACTCGGACAGACCCTGGTCTCGGCCCAGCGCGAAGCTGCCGATCATGTTCCACAGCGGATTCCGCTCCGGCCTCTCCACGGCCATGGTGCGCTCCATACTGAGGCGGTAGATGGCCAGCAGATCGGGATCTCGCTCGTACATGAACAAGGGGTAGTAGGCCAGGAATGACAGCTCGTCGTCGGAGTGGTTGATCTCGGCGGGCATGCGGATCTTCTGGTCGATGGTGTTCAGGGCGAAATGGTGGCGGCGGCAGAGGAAATCGTACGCCGTACCGTAGCGGGCGGTGCCGCAAAGGGCGTGGGCGACCTTCAGGAAGCTCAGCATGCTGAGGCTGTTAAGTCCCCGCTCCAGCGTCCACTGGGCCGTGCCGTTGAGGAGCCGGGGCGAGAAGATGCCCCAGGTGGTCTGCTCGCCATCGGCGTCGATGAGCCGGAAGTCGTTCTGCAGGAGGTGATCGGTGACTCGGGCGATCATGCCCTGGATCGCCCGCCGCTCCGCGGCGTCGGCCACCAGCTCGTAGTAGATAGGCAGGGCGAAGTAGTGGCCGTTCAGCTCGTCGGAGCTGGTATCGCCCTTCCATACCCACTGCCCGCATGGGCTGGCATGCCACTCCCCGCCCGAGCGCCGCACGTCGGTCTCGTCCACCGAGACCACGGCCCTCGCGGGGAACCCCGGGATGCCGGTGACCTCCTCGAGACGGAGCAGCGCCTCCATCGATTCCCGCGCCCGATCCCGCGCCCCGGGCTCTCCGGTGCAGGCGTACCGGTAGCACTCGGCGGCCAGGTAGATGGCCGTCCACAGTCCATCGTTATCCGAGGCGACGTAGGTGAACGCGTCGGTGGAGCCGGGCTCGTCGAGCTGGCAGTCGCTGACGTAGCCGTGGCGCCGGTGTCTCTGGTCGATCATGTCCTCGATGATGGCCGCCTTGGCCCCCAGGGTGGTGTGGACCGTACGAACGCCCGCTACTCCGCCATCGGCACACTGGACGGCCACCGTGGAGTCGTCGACCATGACCAGGTCCACCACGTCGTTCGACGGAAGCCATCGGGGGCCACGGAACAAGCTCCAACGGCCATCGAGAAGCCGGACGAGGCCCTGGGAGGTGGCGACCCACCGCTCTCCGCCCGGCATCAGTAGCAGCCGCCGGGCATCCACGGCGGGCATGCCGGCACCCGCGCCCAGGTGCACCCAGCCCTCGTGGGTATCGTGGAGACAGAGCCCTTGGTCCGTGGCGATCCAGAGCGTGCCTTGGCCATCGAGTGCGAGATCGCGCACTTCCCGCCCCGCCAGCGGTGAGCTCTCGGCCGTCAGGTGCCAGGCGCCCTGGGGCCCTTGCTTGACGAGGCCCCGGCCGTCCTCGGCGATGCTCCACTCGAAGCCTGCCGGATCGGTGACCGACCGGCCGCTCGGATCGTTGACCCCGAACTCAATGCCCTCGAGGTCAGATTGGTCCGCTCTCTCGTCTTGGGGGAAGGGCGGCACCGTAACGGTGGGAATGGTCGCCTGGCTGGCCCAAGTCAACGCCATCATCTCCTCAGAAGCAGGGGCTGGTTTCGATCAGGGCCAACCCTCAACCTCCGCCCACCGGCGGACGTTGGTATCTGGATAGGGAGCGAAGCGCGCAGTGGACGCAACCCATTCGATCCGGCGTGACAAGCGACCCATATACGTCGCCGTGGTCATCACTATCTCGCTCAGCGTGGGCTCGGTGGGCTACTGGCTCATCGAGAGCGACTGGAGCTACCTGGACTCCCTCTACATGGCCATCATCGCCGTGTCCACCGTCGGCTTCGGTGAGGTGCATCCCCTCTCCAACGAGGGCCGTGCCTTTACCGTGTTCTACCTGTTCATGAACATGGCCGTGACCATCTACGCCGCCACCACCATGACCTCGTACATCCTCGAGGGGCACTTGGGCGGTGCGATTCGGAGGCGTCGCTTGGAGAAGCAGCTATCGATGCTACAGAACCATGTGATCATATGCGGATTCGGCAGGGTGGGGCGGGCAGCCGCCGAACAGCTTCAATTCTCGCGCTCGGGCCTGGTAATCGTTGACAATGACGAGGATATGGTCGGCAAGGCCCGCGGTCTGGGCTATCCCGCCGTCCAAGGGCTGGCCACCGACGAGGACGTGCTCCAGCGAGCGGGCGTCGAGCGAGCCAGAGGCGTCATGGGCGCTCTCGGCACCGATAACGACAACATCACCCTCTGTCTGGTCGTCCGCGACATGAACCCCGACGTGACCTTGGTGTGTCGCTCCACCACCGATGCCTCGGTACGACTCCTCAAGCGGGCCGGCGCCACCCACGTCATCTCACCGTACGAGATCGGCGGGGCGCGAATGGCCACCATGCTCGTGCATCCCGAGGTGCTGCAGTTCCTGGACGTGACCATGCATACGGGCGACGCGGAGGTCCATCTGGAATCGGTGGAGGTCGCCGCCCGTGGCCCCCTGGATGGCAAGGTGCTCCGGGAGACCCGATGTTTCGCCGAATCGGGCACCATCGTCATCGGAATGGTGGACCCGGAGGCCAATGTGAGCGTGAATCCGCCTCGCGACGCCCTGCTGGAGGCGGGGATGACTCTCATCGTCCTGGGCGACGCCGACCAGCAGGAGGAGCTGCGGCAGATCCTCGGCAAGGGCTAGGCGCCCGTCCCGACAAAGGAGGGCGTGGGCCGCATGTCGAAGGACCGAAGCCTCGGACGCCGGCCGCGTATGGCCGGCTCCTGCGACATAACTCCAGAGAGTGAGCGGATCCCATGGCACGGCACCCCACCGACAAGAAAGTACGTAGAGCCATCGAGAGGCACAACGAGCGCGTTGCCGAGGCTGCGGCGGCACGGTTGGCAGAGCTGCCGCCGGCGGAGCTCGCCGAGCGCGCGAACCAGCTCCTTCGTCCCCTGGGATGGACCGAGACCCAGGAGACGGCTCCCGTCGACGATGGCATCCTGCTGAAGGGCACCGTCGCCGTGGGACTCAGCACGCTCCCCGCCGTGGCCCTGGTCCGCACCAGTGACCAGGACTTGGGCCCCGAGCGGCTGGCTGAAGTGCTTCGCGATGCGGGCGCCGAGGTCCGCATCGTCCAGGTGGCCTGCCTAGGTACGCCAACGGACGAGGCCCTCGAGATGGCCGCTGGCGCCGCGCCCCTCTGCGTCCTGCACGACCGAGCCAGCACCCTTCGGCTGATCCTGGAGTCGCGCACCCTTGTCCAGCAAGCCCCCGTGCCGCCGGTGTTCCTGATGGAAACCCAGGCCCGGCAGCAGAAGCCAGGGCCCAAGACCACGGCGTCGGGCAAGACCGACCGCCGGGGCCGCGCCGCGCGGCTGTTCCATTGGCGGCTCGAGGAGCGAGACGGCACCCGGTACGCCCTCCACGGAGACTTCATCCCCGACCCCAGCCAGAGCTTCACCATCGAGCGCGACCTGGTTGCCCCCGACGGCGACTTCGGTCCTGCCCGGCGGGAGCTGCATGAGGCCATCTGCGGGCACCTGCAGCGGATCTTCCCGGATCTGCCCAAGAGCCGCATTCGGACCAAGGCGTGGGCCGGGGTCCACAAGGTCTACCCCGCGAAGGTCTACGGCAAGCAGTAGGACTAGCGAGACGGGCGGGCGTGTACGGCAACCTCGGGCCCGAGCCCTGCCGGGACGAACCATAGCCCGTCGGCTCGGGGCTCCACAGCGTCCTGCAGGATCGTCTGCCCGGTGGCGCAGTCGAGCCACCGCAGATCGCACGGACGGCCGGACCATCCGCCGACGCCCATCAGCCGGGGCTCGATGCCGTACGCGATAGCTCCGGCGCCCTCGGAAGCCATGACGTACAGAGTGTCGCCGAGGGCCAGGTCGTCGGCGGGAGCCATGGCGGCGAACCCGCTGGACTCCATGAACCGGCGGAGCACCCCGCAATCGCGCAGATCGCTGGCATCGGTGGTCGCGATATCCATCTCCAGCACCATCACGTAGGCGCCGGCCATAGCGGCGGCCCAGCTCATCCGGCGGGCGTGCTCGCCGGTGCCATGGGCCAGGCACTCGGACATGCTGAGGTTATAGCGGCCCCGGGCCTCGCTCCAGGCCCGCACCATGCCTTCGTGCATCTCCTCGGCGGTCTCCACATTGTACTGGATCGCGAACTGGTCGATGTTTTGGTCGTCGGCGTAGGTGCTGAAATCGAGGCCGTGGTTCAGGTGGACGGCCACGGCGTGGACGGGATCGACGGACTTGATCTCGGCGGCGATGCGCTTGATCCGCTCGGGCGAAAGCGCTTCCTCGGCCTCCTCGGCGACACACCAGATGATGTTCCGATGATGCCGCAGACGGCCCACCAGGCTCCGGATGAGCTCCCGCTCCCTCTCCCCGACCTCGTCGCCCGTGTCCCAGACCCGGGTGCTGTCGTCGTAGATGAACAGGAGGGTAGCCACACCAGCATCGTCCAGGCTAGTCAGCCATTCGTCCCACTGGTCGACGACGGCATCGCTTAGGGGCAGGGACGGGTCGTGACCGATGAAAGGGTTGTGGCTGGGCTCGCCATCGCCGCCATGGCTGCGGATCGCCTGAATGTACAGGCTGTTCGCCCCGCTGGCGATGAGCTTCTCGATGAGGGCCTCCTGATCGCCGTCCCGCGTACCGTCCTCCTGGAGCTGGCCCCTGTAGAGGAACCCCTCGGGATCGCCCGGCCCGCAGATGAATACCGGCTCCCCGCCGGCGCCGCTCAGCCACGCCGGATTGTCGGGATCGGGACCGAGGGCCTGGACGGAGTCTCCCTGGACGGCGTCGACCAGGAGGGAGAGGGCCTGGTTTTCCTTCTCGGGCGAATCGATCTGGGCGTCGTTCCAACTGATAATGAGGTCCAGGCTGGGGATGACGACCATCGCTCTCGGGCCCCCGTGCCCGAAGGCACCGAAGGCATCGGCAGGTACGTCGGGCCAGTGTCGCTGGCCCTCCCGGTCCACGCCGTTGGTCCACCACAGCCAACTGTAGCTGCCCATGTGGTCGCACTGATTGTCCGGCACCGTCCGCGAGCCGATGGTGCGCTGGCCGGGAATCATCTCGGCCTCCTCGCCCGCGGACTGGGCGACCTCGGCCGGGATCGTGTCCTCGCGGACCATCCGCGCGTGCTTCCGGTACACCAGTCGGCGATCTTCCCACAGTCCATCCCTGAGATAGAGCAGTCCGAATCGGGCGAAGTCCCGCGGAGAGATGGCCAGGCGCCCCGGCCGATCGCCTACGCCGAAGGCCATGAAGGTCGGGTCGTCCTGGCACCCGATGGGATCGGTCAGAAGGGGGTGGAGCACTTCTTCGTCCACTCGCTCCCAGGAGCTGCCATAAACGTTCAGGAAGAGAGTGTCGAACAGCAGGGCCATGTGGTAGTCGTTGTAGTTGAAGGCCTCGCCCGGCCGCTCGGCCACGCCGTAGCAGGAGGTCTGATGGGCCATGTCCCACCAGGTGATCTCCCGGTCCTTGTGGTCCAGCTCGGGGTTGAGATGCCTCAGTCTCGGCTCGAACTCATGGACGGGCGCATCGAATCCAGGGATCAGACCTTCCTCGGCGGCGTGGATAATGAAGTGGGCATACACTGGCTTGGCCGCCGAAGCGACGTCGCCCCGGCTGGACACGTCTCCCCACGAGTGGACCATATAGCCATGGCGCACCACGCAGCCGCGCCCGCCCACGTACTCCGCTACGCGGTCCAACGCCGCTTGATCCATGCCCACCGCAGGCGGCTCGGCGGCTTGCCACTCGTCCGCCGTAAAGACAGGCTCCGGGGGCTCGCCCGCACCTCCGGGCAGTGATAGCAGACTCGTAAGGCATACCAGCGCCGCATTGGCGCGCATGGCGATCCGCCTCCTCGGTGCGTTGCTTGCCGCTAGCGTGACCTGAGCCAGTCGATGGACTTGCGAGCGCTCTCCAGGGGATCGGCCGGACAGGAGTCCTGCTCGACGATGTACCACTCGGCGCCACCCACCTCGCAGGCCCGGAAGATCCGCTCCCAGTCGAGGATGCCGTGGCCTACCTCGCAGAACTCCTGGCCTTCACCGGCTGCCATGTCCTTGAGATGGATCAGTGGGCAGCGGCCCGGCATACTGGCGATGAACTCGGCGGGGTCCCGCCCGCCGTGCTGGACCCAGTAGGTGTCGACCTCGGCGTAGACCTTATCGGCGGGGGCCTGGGAGTACAGGATGTCCAGGCCGGCACGGCCGTCGAAGCGGGCGAACTCGAAGCTGTGGTTGTGGTAAGCCAGTTTCAGGCCATGGGGCTGGAGCCTCTCGGCCGCTTCGGTGAGCGACGCAGCGACCCGCTGCCAGTCGGCGGCTGACGTGCGCCGATCGTCGGCGAGATAGGGCACCACCACGTACGGGCTGCCGAGGCTCAGGTTGTAGTCGGCTACGGCCTCGATGTCCGTCTCGAGCTGATCCAGGCCGACGTGGTTGCCCGCTGGCCTGAGGCTACAAGAGTCGAGCAGGCCTTTCATGTCGTCGGCGCTGCGCCCGCCCGTCCCGGCGATCTCCACACCCTCATAGCCCAGCGCGGCCACTTTCTGGAGGGCGCCGCGAAGATCGAGCGCGGTAAGCTCCCGAATGGTGTAGAGCTGCAGAGCGATGGGAACGTCCACCATAACGGCCGCCTCTCCATAGTCGTGTGAATCTGCCGAGCGATCAGGGCAGACAGGATTATGTGAGAATTCGCGGAAAGCCTCACAGGCACCTCGCCGGGGTGCCCTGGGTAGGCACGATATGATACAATCCCGCGGGTTGCGAATTACGCGGTTAAAGGGACGACTTAATGGAGTCGATTACCGATCGGATCATCGAGCGCGCGAAGGCCCTCCACAAGAGGATCGTCTTGCCGGAGGGGGGCGACGAGCGCACCCTGGAGGCTGCCCGGCTCCTGGTCAAGCGGGAGATCTCCGACGCGGTGGTGCTGGGTGATCCCGATGAGGTCATGGAGCGGGCCAAAGACCACTACATCGACTTGAGCGGCGTCGATGTGGTCGATCCCAGCACATCCCCCGATATCGAGCGTCTAGCGGGACAGCTCCACGAGCGCCGAAAGGCCAAGGGCATGACCCTGGAGCGTGCCGTCGAGATGCTCCGGAAGGATCCCCTGTACTTCGGAGCATGCATGCTGGCCGCCGGCGACGTGGATGGCAATGTGGCGGGAGCCGTGAATGCCACCGGGAACGTGATCCGAGCCCTGCTCCATTGCTGCGGAACCGCACCGGGGCTCAAGACCGTATCCAGCAACTTCATCATGGTCAGTCCCCACCAGGAGTTCGGCGAGGAGGGCGCCATGCTCTTCGCCGACGCGGGAGTGGTACCCAATCCCAACGCCGCCCAGCTTGCGGACATCGCCATCAGCACCGCCGATAACGCGCCCCTCTACCTGGGAGCCGACGCCCGGGTCGCCATGTTGAGCTTCTCCACCAAGGGCAGTGCCAGCCATCCCGATGTGGACAAGGTCCTCGAGGCCCTGGCCATGGTGCGCGAGCGTCGGCCCGACATTCTCATCGACGGGGAGCTGCAAGGCGATGCGGCGCTGGTGCCGTCGGTCGGTGAGCGCAAGTCGCCAGGATCGCCCGTGGCGGGCAAGGCGAACGTCCTCGTCTTCCCCGACCTCGATGCCGGCAATATCGCCTACAAGCTGGTTCAGCGCTTGGGCAAGGCCGAAGCGTATGGCCCACTGGTTCAGGGTCTGGCGTATCCGGGGTTCGACCTGTCCCGGGGCGCGACGGCCGAGGACATCGTGATGGTAAGCGCGTGCGCCGTCCTGAACGCCAAGTCCAACGGCCAAGAGCCCTAGGGCCCCACCCGGCCGCCCGGCCCTACGGCATGATCGACTTCTGGAGCGCTTCCGCGGCGCCCAGGATCACCGCCGGGAACAGCGCGAGGCCAATGACGCCCAGGCCCGCCGTGGCCATGACCCAGCCCCCGCTCTGGCTCGACACCCAGCCGTGCGCCTCGCCCGTGTCTTCCGGCTCGTACATGTAGCTGTAAGCCACCAGGCGCAAGTAGTAGTAGGCCGAAATGGCGCTGTTGATGGCCGCGAGCACCACAACCACCGACAGCCACACGGTCTGGCCGCTGATGGCCGCCGAGAAGAGCGTCAGCTTACCCCAAAAGCCCGCGGTGATGGGGATGCCCGTGAGGGAGACCATGAAGAGCGCCAGTGCCCCGGCGCTCCAGGGATAGCGCCGGCCCAGGCCCTTGAGCCGCTCCAGGCTGAAGTCTTCCAGGTCGCCCTCGCCGAGCTGGGAGATGGCGGCGAAAGCCCCCAGGTTCATGAAGGCGTACGCCATACCGTAGAACACGATGGCCACCGAGGCCGCCATCCATTCGGACGAGCCCTGGGCCCGGAGCGCGCCGGCACCGATCACCGCCAGGAGCATGTATCCCGCGTGGGCGATGCCCGAGTATGCGAGCATCCGCTTGCCCCTGGACTGATAGAGGGCCCCCAGGTTGCCCACGGTCATGGTCAGGACGGCGATCACACCTAGCACCGGGGCCCAGAAATGGGCCAGATCGCCAAACCCCACCAGCAGGACCCGGTACATCAGCCCGACGGCGGCGACCTTCGGGCCGACCGAGAAGAAGGTAGTTACCGGAGTGGGCGCCCCCTGGTAGACATCGGGAGCCCACATGTGGAAGGGGGCCAAGGCAGCCTTGAAGCCGAGCCCTACAACCAGAAGGCCCAGGCCCACACCCGTGGTCGCCGTCGTGAAGGCGTTGTCCACCATCGTCGGGCCCGCCGCCAGGCTGCCCTCAGCCATGGCCACGATATTGGTCGTGCCCAAGGCCGCGTAGCAGAGGGCGATGCCGAAGGCCATGATCGCACTGGAGACGCTGCCGATCATCAGGTACTTCAGGCCCGACTCGTTCGACAGCCGGTCCCGCCGGGAGTAAGCGGCCATGATGTACAGGGGCACCGAGAGCAGCTCGACCCCGAAGAAGGCGACGATTAGGTCCTGGGCGCCGGCCATGACCGCCATCCCCGCCGTGGCCAGGGACAGGAGGCCGCAGAACTCGCCCGCACCGTGCTTGAGGGTGTGGAGGTAACGCATGGCGAGGAGGATGGTAAGCAGGCCGGCGATGGCACACGGCAGGACCAACCCGTGGGTCAGGTCATCCAGCACGTATCCCCCCGCGAACCCCTCGGTGCGCTCGCCTCTCCCTAGCGAAATGGCGCATACGGCCCCGGTCAGGATGAAGCCAACGGCCGACAGCCACGCGGACATGCCCGTGCCCCGGCGGAAGAGAGATCCGACCAGGAGCGACGCCAGTCCGAAGAGGACCAGGATCAGGACGAGCAGGACGGCTCCCAGATCCGAAAGGCCTATGGGTTCGAAGCCGATCATTGCTCATCGTCCTCCTCGGGGGTGTCGATGCCGCCCAAAGTCCCCACTTTGGGGGCCAGAGCGGTTAGAGGCTGAAGCCTCGCCGCATCGGACCCGCGTCCCGTCTCGAAGCGCTTGACGACCATGTTGACCGCGGGCTTCATGCTTCTCAGCACGGGGGCCGGATAGACGCCCAGCCACACGATCGCGGCCAGCAGCATGACGGCCGCTGTCGCCTCGATGGGCCTGACGTCAGCCATAGGCCCGTCCTTGTGAGGCTTGGGCTCGCCGTAGAAGACTCGCTTGTACATCCACAGCAGGTAGCAGGCGGCGATGATGACGCCCAGCGCCCCGAGGATGGCCCATAGCTGTCCCTGGATCCACCCCGAGTCGAAGGTGCCCATGAGGGTCAGCAGTTCTCCCACGAACCCGTTGAGCCCCGGTAGTCCGATGGACGAAAGGGCGACGACGAGGAAGATCCGCGAATACACGGGCACCTCGTCCCAGAGTCCGCCGTAGTCCTCGATCATGCGGGTGTGACGCCGCTCGTAGATCATCCCGACCAACAGGAAGAGGGCTCCGGTGGACAGACCGTGGTTGACCATCTGGAGCACGGCGCCCTGGATCCCGATGGAGTTGAGCGCGAACACGCCCAGCATCACAAATCCAAGATGGGATACGCTGGAGTAGGCGATGAGCCGTTTCATGTCTTTCTGCCACATCGCCGCGGCGCCGCCGTAGATGATGCCGATCACCGAAAGCCACATCAGCACGGGCCCGAGCATCTCGGTGGCCACGGGGAAGAACCCCACGCACAGGCGCAGGAACCCGTAGGCCCCCATCTTCAGCAGCACGCCGGCCAGGATCACGCTACCCGAGGTAGGTGCCTCCACATGGGCATCGGGAAGCCATGTGTGGAATGGGAACATGGGTACCTTGATGGCGAAGCCCAGCCCGAACAGGATGAACAAGGTGATCTGCAGCGATCCGCCGATGGAGGGAGCCAGCCCCAGCAGCTTGGGGATGGACATGGTCCGCTGGCCCTCGGGCAACGCGTAGTAGAGCATGACGATGCCCGCCAGCATCAGAACGCCGCCGACCAATGTGTAGAGGAAGAACTTGATCGCCGCGTACAGTCGGCGCTCGCCGCCCCAGACGCCGATGATGAGGTACATCGGCACCAGCATGGCCTCCCAGAACACGTAGAACAAGACCAGATCAATGGCCGAGAACACGCCCAGCATCGCCGTCTCCAGGAGCATGAGGCAGGCGAAGAAGGTGGTCGTCCGCTTGGTGATGCTAGTCCACGATCCCAGCACAGCGATGACCGAGAGGAAGGTGGTGAGCAGGAACAGCCATAGGCTGATGCCATCCAGGGCGACATGGTAGTAGACGTTCAGGCCGGGAGCCCACTGGAGCTTGGGATCTTCGAGCTGGAAGTCGGGGGACGCGCCGTTGAACCCCACGGCCAGCCCCACGGAGAGGACTGCGGTGAGCAGCGTGAAGATGAGGCTGGCGATCCGAGCGGTCCGATCGCCGGCACTGCGTAGCATCACCAGTACCATGGCCCCGAAGGCGGGCAGGAAGATCGTGATCGTCAGCCATGGCATGTGCTCGAGTCCCATGGAGCGCTATCCATCCTCCGCTAAGCTCCGCTACCGCCCCAGTACCACCAGGCAGAGCACGAGCAGGAATGTCCCCGTGAGTATCACCAGGACGTAGTCTCGAATGCGGCCCGTCTGGGTTCGCGTCTGGCGCTCCGATCCCAGCCCCACGGCGCCCGCGATGGCATGGACCGCACCATCGATGATGCCGGGGTCAAACCAGTCGCTGACGATCCGGGCCAGCTTGGAGAGGGGCGATACGATCAACGTGTTGTACAGCTCATCCACGTACCACTTGTTCTCCAGAGCGCCGTGAACGGGTCCCAGCACGCCCCGAAGCCGTTCCTCGCCTTCGGCGCCGCGCCGCCGGAACAAGCTCGCGGCAACGCCCAGACCGCCGAGGGCGAGGGCGAGGGACAGTGCCATCAAGCCCAGCTCCACGGCCGCCGACATGTGATGCTCGCCATGCACCTTGGGCAGCAGGGGCTCGAGGTAGCCGTAGAGCACGTGGGGCAGGCCCAGGTTCTTCGGCAGCCCCAGCAGCCCGCCGAAGACGGCGAGGACGCCCAGAACCACCAGGGCGAAGGTCATGGTCCGCGGCGACTCGTGCACCTTCTCCCACTTCTCGTCATTCATCCGCCGACCGCCGTAGAAGGTCAGGAACAGCAGGCGGCCCATGTAGAAGGCGGTCATGATGGCCGCAGCCAGGCCGATGATGTACAGGGCCTGGCTGGACTCGAAGGAGTACGCCAGGATCTCGTCCTTGGAGAAGAATCCCGCCAGGGGGAAGACTCCGGCGATGGCCAGGGTGGACACCAGGAAGGTCCAGTGGGTGGTCTTCATCTTGGCCTTCAGGCCACCCATGTTCATGATGTCCTGCTCCTCGTGGCAAGCGTGGATCACACTGCCCGATCCGAGGAACAGGCAGGCCTTGAAGAAGGCGTGGGTCACCAGGTGGAAGATGGCGGCGACGTATGCCCCAATGCCAACGGCCAGGAACATGTACCCGAGCTGGCTGACCGTGGAGTAAGCCAGAACACGCTTGATGTCCCTTTGGCCGATGGCGATAGTCGCCGAGAAGATGGCCGTGAGGGCTCCGATCCAGGCGATGAGAACACTCACCGACTCCGGCTGATGGAACAGGGGGTTCATCCGCACGATCATGTAGACGCCCGCGGTGACCATGGTTGCGGCGTGGATGAGGGCCGACACGGGCGTAGGGCCCTCCATGGCGTCGGGCAGCCAGACGTACAGGGGGATCTGGGCCGACTTGCCCGTGGCGCCGACGAAGAGCAGCAAGGTGATCCAGCGAATGTCCGCGGCCGAAGCCTCGCCGATCCGCGCGAACATCTCATGGAACTCCAGGGTGCCGAAGACCTTCCAGCACCAGAACGTGGCGATCAGGAACCCGGCATCCCCAATGCGGTTGACGGCGAAGGCCTTGAAGCCCGCCGTGCTCGCGCTGTTCTTGCGGTGCCAGAAGCCGATGAGCAGGTAGGAGCAGAGCCCGACGCCCTCCCAGCCCACGAACATCAGGGGCAAATTGGACGCCGTCACTAGCAGAAGCATGGCTGCCAGGAACATGTTCATGTACGTGAAGAACCGCACGTAGGCTCTGTCTTCGGCCATGTAGCCCAGGCTGTACACGTGGATGAGGAACCCCACGCCGGCTACCACCAGGCACATGACGCTGGATAGGGGATCGAGGCGGAGGGCGAACTCGATGGTGAGGTTGCCCGCCTCGATCCAGGTGAAGTACCCGTGCCGGACGATGGTCTCGCTGCTGATGCTGAGGGCGATGTGCTGGATGATGGCGATCAGGAAGGAGAGACCCGCCCCGGCGCAAGCGAGAACGCCGTGGCCCAGACGGCCTCGGTACTTGGCGGGCCAAAGCCCGTTGATAAGCGCCCCCAGCGTGGGGCCGAGGAGCACCAGCCAGAGGGTGTTCAGGAAGAACAACGGCCCTCTTATCCCTTCAGATCCGCCACGGTGTCCACATCCACCGAGCGCCGATTATGGAATACGGCCACGACCAGGGCCAGGCCCACGGCCACCTCCACCGCCGCCAGGGCGATGAGGAAGAGCGCGATCACCTGGCCATTGACGTCGGCGTGGGCACGAGCGGCGGCGACGAATACAATGGACGCCGCCGTGAGCATCAGCTCCACGCACATGAGCATTACCAGCACGTTGCGCCGCAGGCAGAACCCCGCCGCGCCGATGACGAAGAGTAGCGCCGCCACCACTACATAGGCTTGCAGGGGTACGAACTGCATGCCTACTCCTCACTCCCCTCATCGGCTTCGGCCGGCAGGCGGCCCGTGGGTCTCAGGCCCTTGGCCAAGACGATGACGCCGACCATGGCGGTGATCAGCAGAATGCTGATCAGCTCCAGAGTCAGTACGTTCTGTGCCGAGAAAATGGCCTGCCCCACACCGGCGGGGCTGCCGAAGGGGTGTGTCATGGGCTCTTCCTCGCCGCCCGTGTCTCGCCCGGGGGAGTCGGTGGCCACCGCGGAGCCCCACTGGAGCTGGGGCAGCTCGCCCGAGAAGCCCGCCGCCAACACGACGACGAGAAGGCCCAGGGCCACGGCCCCCGCGGCCCACGTGCCGGGGCCAGCGTTGCGCAGAGCATCGGGCTCCTTGCCGGCAGCCAGGAGGATGATCACGAACAGGAAGAGCACGATAATGGCGCCGGCGTACACGACCACCTGCACCACGGCGATAAGGTCGGCCATGAGGGTGATGAAGAGCACCGCCACTGCGATGAGGGTGATGACGAGCCAGAGGGCGCCGCGGACCACATCCCGCCGCGTAACCATCATGATCGCGCCCACGATGGCCAGCAGCGACGCGATGACCATGGGCGCGAATTGGGGGGCAGATGCCCAAGAGGCTAGACTCATGAAACTGGCTGCTCCTCTGATCCCCGTCGCCTCAGTGGCTCTTGGGGTTCGCGAAGTCCTCGGCTTCGCGATCTTCGATCGGGCCCCACTTGTGGTTGTAGTCGTAGATCCACGCCGAGGGATTCTCCTCGGTCTGGTAGCCGTTCTCGACCAGCATCTCCTTCGTGAAGACCATACCGGCCCTAGAGTACAGCGAGAAGTCGTAGTTCCGGGTCATCCGGATGGCGTCCTCCGGGCAAGCCAGCACGCAGAACCCGCAGTAGATGCAGCGGTACATGTCGATATCGTAGATCTGGGCATGGCGCTCGGTGGTGTTGACCGCGTTGGCCTCGGTGGTCTCGTCGGGCACCACGATGATGGCGTCGGTGGGACAGGCCACGGCGCAGAGGGAGCAGCCGACACATAGCTCCTTGCCATCGGTGGCCCGGGCCAGGTAGTGAACCCCCTTGAGCCGGGACCCGTGATCGGGCCTCTCCTCGGGATACTGAATGGTCGTAGGCTTCTTGAACACATATCGCAAGGTGGTTGCGAACCCACCCGCGAGAGCCCACGCGTCCTGCAAGATACCCATAACCACAACTTCCTCTGTCTCGCCGGTCCTAGTACCAGAACGTGCGCAGCGCCACCATAAGCACGGCCACGCCCAAGGCCGCCGGAAGCAGCCCCTTCCAGCCGAAGTTCATGAGCTGGTCGTACCGCAGCCGCGGCAGGGTGCCTCGAACCCACACGAAGAGCAGCATGAAGGCAGCCGTCTTGGCCACGAAGTACCCGCATCCCAGAAGGAAGCCCAGGATGGGGCTGGCCGCGAACAGCTCCTCCACGAAGGGACCCGTCCAGGCGCCCAAGTACAGCACCACCGTCAGGGCCGCCATGTTCCACATCGCCGCGTACTCGGCCATGAAGAAGGTGGCGAACTTCATGCTCGAGTACTCGGTATGGTACCCGCCGACCAGCTCCGATTCCGCCTCGGGAAGGTCGAAGGGGTTCCGGTTGGTCTCGGCGTGGATGATGATGATCATCATGATGAAGGGCAGAAGGCCCAACGGGAAATACTGCATGGCATGCCAAGCCACGATCCCGCCACGCTGGTTATCGACGATGCTCACCAAGTCCAGCGATCCCGCTAGCAGCGCGGGGATCAGGGCAACGGTCGCCAGTGACAGCTCATAGCTGATCATCTGGGCCGAGGTCCGCAGCGACCCCAGCAGCGGGTACTTGGAGTTGGAGGCCCAGCCCGCCAGGAACAGGCCGTACACCTGAAGGCTGCTGATGCCCAGCACGAACAGCAGGCTCACCGGCAGCCGGGTGACGAAACCGTGGGGTCCCACCGAGTAGGGGATGAACAGCATTCCCATGAAGGCGGGCACGGCCGCCAGCGCGGGCGCGAGCAGATAGAGGCCCCGGTCCACGTTGACCGGGGTGATCTTCTCCTTCATGGCCAGCTTGACCACATCGGCGATGGGCTGGAGCAGACCGAGGGGCCCGCACCGGTTAGGGCCGTACCGCTGCTGGATGCGAGCCACGGCCCGGCGCTCACCCCAGATCATCACGGGCACGACGGCGCCCACCACGAACAACGTGGCGCCCACGACCTTCGCTAGCATGATGAGGATATCGATGAACATCCTCGCACCTTTTCAAGGATGGGGACGAGCCCCATCACTGCGCTGGGCGCGGTCGCCGGCCTAGCTGGCCACGGCCTCGCCTTGCTCGCCTATGGACTCCATCCACGGCCTCAGGCCCTCGAATCGGCGTCCCATCTCCGTTCGCACGGCATCGGCGGTTATCTCGCCCTGCCACTGTCCCAGAGCGGCGCAGAGCCGGCCCAGTATCTCGAAGGTGGGCCGGGTGCGCTCGATGGGGTCGTTCGTCGGGACGGACTGCTGGAGTCTGCCTTCGAAGTTCACGTAGGTCAGGGATTCCTCGGCGAAGGAGGCCGCCGCAAGGGTCACGGTGGCAAGCTCCGCGGTCGCATTGTGGTTCGTGCCCACATAGATCAGGCCCGACAAGCCCCGCGCCGCCTCGATCAGCTCCGGCGATGCGTCGGCGAAGGGGTCACCTCCGACTACGAGGAGCGCCTCCAGCTCACTGGCCAGCAGCGCCTCGCGCCACGGCTTCGGCTGGGAGCGGTCCAGGTCTCGCTCGTCCTCGGTGACGGGCTCGTCCGTCGAGCGTCCGCCCGGCAGGGCTGAGGCTGAGCAGCCCACCAGGCGCAGGCCGCGGGAGTTGGTGCCACCGACGAGGATGCCGCCCCGGATCGGCATCTTCCGATCCTCCTGGAGCGCGTCGATCAGCTTGGCGACCGCTTCGCGTGCCGGCCCGTACTGGTCCTCGGGGAGCCTGCCTACGACCACGGCTGGGCGCTTGGCGTCGGCGAGCCGATCGAGCAGCGATCCCAGCCAATCGGCGGCGATGCCGGTGTCCGCGGCGATGCGGTCCATAGTCTCATCGTTACGCTCGCGCACCAGCTCGCACAGCCCCTGAACCAGGGCCACCTCGCGGCCAGCGGTCAGGTCGGCGGCGTCGGTGGCCAGGCGCTTCTGGTCGGGTGCCCAGTCGGCGGGACCGATGGTGATCATGTTGGTCTTGCCCTCCTGGTGGCGCCGGTTCAGGCGCAGCCACAGGATGGGCTGGTCGTCCAGGATGTTCGCCGAGATGAGCAGGACGGGGTCGGAGTACATCAGGTCCATAACCGTGCCCGAGAAGGGCCCAGCCAGATCGAACTCGTCCTCCACATGCAGGGCGTTGAGGCCCAGGCCATCACGCATCAGAGCTTGGGTGAGGTAACCCGTCTCGCACGAAACTGCGGGATCCACCACCGCCGCCACCCGGTCGGAGCCCGACAGCACCTTCACAGCCTCGTCGAGGGCTACGGGCCAGTCCACCGCGCGGTTCTCGCCGGCGATCTCGGGGGCGACGATGCGATCCTCCTGGACCCATTCGTAGTCGTACCGGCCCTTGTCGCAGATCCAGATGTCGTTGATGTAGTAGTTGCTCCTCGGCTCGACCCGGGCAAGCGTGCCCAGCCGTCCGCCCAGGGTCAGGCTGCACCCGACGGCACAGTGGGGGCAGACGCCGGGGGTGTCGGCAAGCTCCCATGGCCGGGCCGAGAAGCGGAAATACTCGCTTGTGAGTGCTCCCACGGGGCAGATGTCGATCGTGTTGCCGGCGAACCGGGCCTTCTCGATGGGCTCGCCCAGGGCGGGCTCGATCACGTCGTGACCGCCTCGCTCGTGGAACTCGAACACCTGCTCCGATGCCCACTCGTCGAGGAATCGGGTGCAGCGGAAACAGACGATGCACCGCTCCTGATCGAGTACGATGGAGGCCCCGATGCGGCGGGCCTTGTCCTGATCCAGCCGCGGCTCGGTGAAGAGCTGCCGGGGCGGCCCGCAGATCATGGTCATCTCCTGTAGCTCGCACTCGCCGCCCTTATCGCAGATGGGACAGTCCAGGGGGTGGTTGGCCAGGATGAACTCGATCACGTTCTCCCGGCCCTTGATGACCTTCTCCGAGTCGGTCACCACCCGCATGCCCTCCGAGCAGTCCAGGGTGCAGGCGGTCTGGAGTGTGGGCATCTCCCGGTACTGGGGCTCGCCCGTCTGCTCGTCCATGACCGGCTCGCCGGTGTTGCGGTCCGTTACCGGCGTGAACACCTGCACCAAGCAGATCCGGCAGGCGCCGAGGACCGAGAGCGATCCGTGGTAGCAGAACCGCGGGATGTAGATATCGACGGAGTCGGCGGCGGGCATCACCTTGGTGCCCTTGGGGACCTTGACTTCCTGGCCATCGATGGTGAGGGTAACCATGTTGTTACTCGGCATGGGCGAGATCCCCCTTGCCGATGGGGCACTCGCCATGCTCCACGTGATATCGCCACTCGTCGGGATAGAGGTCCATGGTGCTGATGATGGGGGCCGGAATGCTCTCGCCAAGAGCGCAGAAGCACTTGCCGGCGATGCCATCGCAGATGTGCCGGACGAGGTCCAGGTCCTTGGCGGTGGCCTCTCCGTCGCAGATCCGCTGGAGCACCTTCCGGACCCACTGGCTGCCCTCCCGGCACGGGGTGCACTTCCCGCAGGATTCGTGCTCATAGAACTCGGTGAGGTTCAGGGCCGCGTCCACGAGGCATGTCTGGTCATCGATGAAGATCACGGCGCCGCTGCCCAGCATGGAGCCCGCGTCGGCCAGGTCCTGGAAGGTAAGGGGCACGTCGAAGTGATCGGGCCCGATCATGGGCGCCGAAGAGCCGCCGGGGATGACGGCCTTCAGCTTCAGGCCATCCCGCATCCCGCCGGACAACTCCAGAAGGTCGGACATAGGAATACCCATGGGCACCTCGTAGATACCCGGGTTGCCCAGCTTGCCCGAGGTGCTGAAGACGCGGGTGCCGGGGCTATCGGGCCCGAATCCCGGGGGCGGTCCCGAGCCGCGCTCCTCGGCGTCGACGGCGGGACTGGGCGCGCCCACGGATCGGTACCACCCCGCTCCATGCTCCACGATGGGCGGTACGTTGGCCAGAGTCTCC
The DNA here is from genome assembly GCA_014730065.1 of Armatimonadia bacterium. Taxonomy (GTDB): domain Bacteria; phylum Armatimonadota; class Zipacnadia; order UBA1398; family UBA1398; genus UBA1398. The sequence continues at coordinate 18,689 of WJIW01000548.1, forward strand.
ACGTTGTTCACAACGGTTGGGCGGCCGTAGAGCCCGGCTTGGGCGGGGAAGGGGGGCTTGAGTCTCGGCTCGGCACGCCGGCCTTCCAGTGAGTCCAGAAGGGCGGTCTCCTCGCCGCAGATGTAGGCCCCGGCGCCGAGGTGGAGCACCACATCGACATCGAAATCGGCGCCCATGACCTTCTCGCCGACTAGCCCAGCCTCCCGAGCCTCATCGATGCACTGCTGGATTAGGTCGCGGCAGGCCGAAAGCTCGCCGCGAAGGTAGATGTAAGCCTTGGTCGCGCCGACGGCGTGGCAGGCGATGAGGGTGCCCTCGAGCATGCGGTGGGGCACATGCTCCATGATGTAGCGGTCCTTGAATGTCCCGGGCTCGCCCTCGTCCGCATTCACCACGACGTACTTCTGGCCGGGGGCGTCGCGGTCGACGAACCGCCACTTCTGGCCCGTGCTGAACCCGGCGCCGCCTCGGCCTCGAAGCCCCGACCAGTAGACCTCGTCGGTGATCTCCGTCGGGGTCATGTCCTCCAGGGCCTTCCGGAGCGCCTCGTACCCGCCATGCTCCCGGTACACGCTCAGGGATGAGTAGCCCTCGATGTCGTGGCCCTTCAGGACTCGGAACTCTTGCATGACCGCCGCCTTACGGTAAGTGGGTGAGGCGTGTGTGTTGACCCGCCTAGGTCCCCGCGAGCCGGATCACCAGCCGACAACCAGGGAGACCTATTCTCTCTGGTCAGAGGCCGTCCTCCCCGGTGCCCAAGTTATGGCGTGGCGGTCCCTATCCCGTCCAGCCGAGGGCCAGTGTGGAGGGCTGCTCCAGGGTCACCGACCGGGCGCCCGAGGCCGCGAGCGCCCAGGCGAGAGCGCTGAGTCCGTCGCCCTGCGCGGGCTCCCCGGGCAAGGTCCTCATGCCCGCGATGGTGACTGCCGAAGGCACCGCCTTCAGCTCCAGGATCTCACATGCCAGGAGGAACCCATCGTGGTCGGGGTCGTGGCCGAGGCAGACGGAGGACAGGAAGGGGTTCAGCTCATCGATCACGGCATGGGTTCCTAAGTACAACGTACCGCTGCCCTCCAGCCGCTCACGCGCTGCCGTCTCGGAGGCGCGGAGGCCCTGAAGGAGCTGCGAGCCGGCCGGGGCATCGCCGACCATCGCCCGGGCCCGCCTCAGTGTGTCCGCCGCTCGCGGCAGGGTCAGGCCGGCGGCGGAGAAGTAGCGAGCCACGCCGGTGACCTCGACGCCATCGTCCTGCTCATCCACGCCCCGGGACGCTCCCACGGGCACATATACGTACCGCGCTCCACCGGCGGGCACGTACACGTAGTCCCTCAGGTCGTCGGGCCCCGCCCCTCGGGTGCCCGAGGGCGGGAGGTACTCGTACGCCGCCTCTCCGGCGGTGTCCCGAGCGCTGGGATCAAGAGGCGGGAAGACGGGGTCACAGAGGGCGAGCATGGGGCCATCGCCCCGGGGCTCGTTGGCGAGAGCCAGAAGCAGGTGCGACAGGGATGCCCCCACGATCCAATCCTGCCCCACGGGAGCGAGAGCGAGGAAGGGCACGTGCAGGAGCGCAGCGTCGGGCACGGCGATGACGCGCTGGTAGTCGGCGATCAGCGGCTCGATGGGGTACACCAGCGCCCGCCGCAGATCCTCCTCGGAGGCGGTGGTGGGATCGATGTCCGCCTCCGCCAGCTCGACGGCTTCCATGGACCCATGAGGCCGCCGGACAATGGCGTGGACGGACTGTCCGGTGTCGATGTACACGACCAGGCAAGTCCCCTCGTCCAGATGACCAGCCAGCCTCGAGGCCGCGTTGCCCTCCGGGGCGTGGAAGGGCAGACGGCGCCAGTCGATCGCCGCGGCCTCCAGTCTCTCGGTGGAGTCGTCGGAAGCCAGCCAATCCAGCAGCTCGGTGTAGGCTTCGAGGGCGGCCGCAGATGTCTCGGCGGTGGCCGCCTCGATCACCAGTACTCGGCGCTCGGCCCGGGCGTCGTGCTCGCGGGCGGCGTCGAGCCCCTCGACATCGGCATAGGGATCGATCCCCTGCCGTGTGAGATGGGTCCAGAGGCGGAGGGATCGCAGCTCATCGTCGAGACCCAGGGCAGCCTCCAGCTCGCCCGCCTCGACCAAGGCAGCGATGCCGCGGTGGCAGGTCGCTCGGTCCAGCGCGTCGTCTTGTTGAGCAGCGGCCCCGAGTGCCAGCAGCCCCGCTATCAGCACCACCAGGGCCATGCGGAGATGGGTGCATGTCATTGGCGCGAGTCCCCTTCCCGTCGCCGAGCGGGCGGATCGATCACATCCCGCCGCATTATGCCATAGGGACGCGCGAGGGGCAGGTTCGTTCACAATCGGTTGGTGCGGCACTACGGCATATGGACTGCAAGAAGCGGTGCTGCCGCGAGCGTTACCACCGCCGCAACGGCAAGTGCCAACGGAACGAGCCAGCGCCTCGCTAGGAACGGCCCTTTTGGATCTCCTCTCAGTGCCGCAAGGCGGATGCCTGCAGCAAACTCGAACGGGAGTTGCGCGGCCCCTATGTTGGCCCCCAGCGCACACAGGCCCCAGATGGGACTAACCAGCGTCCATCCCAACACACTGCCCCACCTGCGAAGGGCTCCCCGTCGCGAGTGCCCGCCTTCCTGCTGGCACCTGAGAGCGCGCGTAAGCAGGCCCTCCAGCGCCGCGCGCCGCTCTGGATCCGCTGCGGCCTGCATGTCGGCTCGCACTTCCTCAGCGACCCAGGCCCAGCCTATGGCAAGATGGAGCGCCACGAGGGCGCAGACGCATGCCAGTGCTCGCGGGAGGAGTACGACGTGCCAGGGCAGGGCATTGGAGTAGACATCACCCAAGCGCCCGCAGAGGAATAGCCAGACGCCTCCTGCAAGAGGGCTGATGGCGGCCAGGAGCGCCGGATACAGCACGCCGTGCCGCACCGCCCGACGAAGCGGATCGTTACGCTGGAGGTGGGTGAGCTCGTGTGATAGCACGGCGGAAGCCAGGGCATCGTCGGCCCGCAGGGCCCCCAGCGCCCCCGTAGACACCACCAGGCGCCTGCGAGGCTCGAGTATCATCGCTCGCAGGCGGCCTGCGAGGTAAAGGCTGAAGACCACCATTAGGCATAGTGGCAACGGTACTTCGCCGCCAGAGGCCCTGCCAGAAGAGGGCATGACGGACATGGGTCCAAACATGAGTACCGAAAACACGATGGCGAAGCCAAGGCATAGCTTCGCTGCCAGACAGCCAACGCGGCCTGAAGGTCGCCCCCCGATCGTGGCAGCGAACAGCCAATCGTCCTCAAGCCGGACCTGCACCTCAACGTCATCTGCCTCAAGCGGAGTGTCCTGAAGCTCCTGCCAGATCGGGCCTGCGGTTGGCGCGCCGGCCTGCACCGCACTCCAGGAAGCGCTACGACTAGCGTCACCCAGTTCGCGTTCTGTGAGCATCGCGATCCCGATGAGCCCCATCAGCAGTGGCCACAGGCCCACGGCGTTATAGAGGATATACTCCACTGGCGTGCCGGTTTCCGCCACGTCGGAGAAGAAGAACGGTGGGTAGCCGGGTGACGACAGCCCGTCGACTGCTGGGAGCAACAGGACCAGCAGGATAGCCAGTCCGCCGACGCCCACGTACGCATCCGCCCAGTCTCTGATACGCTCCCGGGTGTCACTGTCGCTGCGCCCCTCAGAGCTGCTGCCTGGCTCCGTCGGCATGGTCACACCTCCAGCAGGGCATCCTGCCGGGCACCCCGTGCTATCTGTCGGACGAACCGCGCTTGACCCGGACCCGGTCAAGTGGCACGGGGTCAGGCACGATGATATGGGTGATCACACGTGCCACCCTCTTTGCCTCGTCAGCAGAGCATCCCACCGCGTCATGCCTGATCGGCGTCTCAGCAGCTATCTGTTCGGCGGCGGCTTGCGGGTCTCCGATAGCGGACACCTTGCCTTTGATCCACTCGTACAGAGTCTCGGCGCCGTCCTTCGCAGCAGCCTTGCGCAGCTCGGTCAGGAACAGAATGACGAAGGCAGTGAGGAACTCGATGCCGATTTTCAAGCCCAACTCGGCATCGATGAAGCTAGCCTCCGCGAGTCGAGACGCTCCCGGTTTGGCCATTCGACCCCCGTGGGCCGACAATGATCTCTCGACCAGTTCGACCTGGTCTGTCTGTTCGGGGCAGACGGACGGTGCAGCGCCCCTAACGATCCACACCACGGCTTGGATCTCATCAGGACTCAGTCTGCGCAATCGAAACCCCTCCCAATTCCCATTCAGCTCACCTTGAACACACCTATCCAATTCAACTGATTGCCAGCGATTCCCTTGGGCCGTGCTTCTGTCTCAGGCGCATGACTGAGGACGCGCCCATGACGACGTCCGCTGTTGTGTCGCCCCGCCGTGATCTGCTACCATGCAGAACCTGTGCGGAGCCCCGCGGGGCCCCGCCCCGGACGCGTCGAGACGGCCGAGCGTACGCGGACACGAGAGAGACACCATCCGCCCGCGATTCGCCCCAGAAGCAGCGCGCCCAGAGAGGCCCTAGCGAAGCCGATGAAGCTGTTTACGGGCAGTGCCAACCCGAAGCTGGCGGCGGACATCGCCCACTGCCTGGGGATTCCCCTGGGTGACGCCGAGGTGACTCACTTCTCCGACGGCGAGTGCCGCATCACCATCAGGGAGTCCGTCCGGGGCTGCGATGTGTTCCTCATTCAGCCGACCTGCGCGCCCACCAACGATCACCTGGTCGAGCTGCTTATCATGCTCGACGCCTGTCGGCGGGCCTCGGCACGGCGCATCACATGCGTCATCCCCTATTACGGGTACGGCCGGCAGGATCGGAAGTGCGGGCCCAGGGAGCCCATTACCGCGAAGCTCATCGCCGACATGCTAGTGGCCGCCGGCGCGTCGCGAGTACTGTCCGTCGAGCTGCATGCCGACCAGATCATGGGGTTCTTCAACATCCCCGTGGATCAGCTCAACGTGGGCGGATTATTCGCCGACTACGTCAAGGATAACGTCTTCGATAACGGATCGGCCGATGCCGTGGTCGTCAGCCCCGACGTGGGCGGCGTCGCCTCGGCCCGCCAGTTCGCCGATCGGCTGGGCTCCCAGCTGGTCATCGTGGCCAAGCGCAGGCGGCGGGCCAACGAGGTCGAGGTTATGGAAGTCATCGGTGATGTCGAGGGAAAGCTTTGCATTTTCCGCGACGATATGATAGATACCGGGGGTTCGATGGTGGAAGGCGCGTCGGCGCTGATGAAGCGTGGCGCCAGCCGGGTCATGGCCCTCGGGACACATCCCGTTCTCTCGGGCCACGCCTCCAAGCGACTGGCGGCCTCCTCCTTCGAGAAGGTGATCGTGTCCGATACCATACCCGTGCCCGAGGAGCGGCGCTTCCCGCAGCTAGAGGTGCTGTCGGTGGCGCCCTTGCTCGCGTCGGGCATTCGGTGCATTCACGAGGGGCGCTCGGTGAGCAGCCTGATCCGGTAGCCCCGGGGAACGAAACATGACGGCATACATGCCGCGGAGGTAGAGACTGAAATGGCGAGACTCGAGCTAGAGGCAGCGGTTAGGGACGACAGTGAGATCGGCAGCAGCGCCGCGAACCGGATGCGCAAAGACGGTGTGCTGCCGGCGGTAGTCTATGGCCTTCATCGCGACTCCGTAGCCATCAAGGTGAATGAGCGCGACTGGGACGACCTCCGGCGCGGCATGCGGGGCACTGCGGTGATCTACCTGAACGTGGGCAGCATCGAGGAGCCCGTGCTGCTCAAGGAGATCCATCGCCACCCCATCACATGGCAGCCGTACAACATCGATTTCCTCCGGGTCGACCTGGACAAGCCTATTCAGGTTCCGGTGCGCGTCGTCGTTACCGCCCAGCCGCCGGAGCTCAGCGTCGAGGAGGCCTTCACCCAGCCGACGACCGAGGTGCTCGTGGAGTGCCTCCCCGGCGAGATCCCGCCCGTCATCGAGCTGGATGCCAGCGAGGTCACCATGGACACCCCGCTCTATGTATCGGACCTGGATGTGGGCGAGAAGGTCACGATCCTAACCGATCCCGAGACGGCCGTGGCCACCGTGGTCCGAGCCGCCCAGCTCATCATCGAGGAAGAGGAAGAAGAAGAGGAGGAGGGCCTGGAGCTCGCCGAGGGCGAGGAGGCCCCCGAGGGCGAAGAGGGCGAGGAAGGCGAAGCTGCCGAGGGCGAGGGCGACGCGGACGAGGAGTAGTAGCCCCGTCCGTCCGCGCCAGAGTCCGCACGTCTGGTCTTCGGGGC